>NZ_VPDH01000093.1:0-10866 GCF_013417785.1 Acinetobacter sp. YH12227
GATAATCTTTCTCGGATTCAATCAATAATTGAACCGCTCTTTCTCTGATTTCAGGGGTATATTTTACTTTTTTCATCGGGACATTCTCTCAGAAAGCTTGGTCTCCGACAAACCCGGTACGGTTCAAAAATCTTCCATTGATTTATTTATATCTGTTAAACCAGTCGCATTATGAAATGTAATATAAGTAGAAATTTCAGTATAAATGGTCATGATCTTTTCTAAATTTGAATATCTAAGCGTCTTCATTAATCAACCTTATTGATTATTAGTTTCTTCTTTTAAAGCTCTTTGTACTGTTGCTATCCCTACTTTAAACTTTTCTGCAACACCTCTAAATGTTGAATTTTCTTCAGCCATTGCTTTTCGTATTTCAACATAGTCAACCTTCCGCTTTCTTCCCTTATATAAGCCCTTCGCTTTGGCTTTTGCAATTCCTTCCTTTTGACGCTCACGGATCATGGAGCGTTCAAACTCTGCAAATGCAGCAAGCATCTGAAACATGAGTTTATTTATTGCCGATTGTGCTACATCATGACTGAAGGTCAAATTCTCTTTATGAAAAATAATGGTTATACCACGATCATTCAGACTATTCACAATTTCGTTCAGATCATTTGTATTACGTGCCAGACGATCAATACTATGAACATGCACCGTATCACCTTCACGCAGATAGTCGAGCATTGCATTTAACTGAGGACGTTCACGGCTACCACCGCTTGCCTTTTCAGTAAAGGTCTTATCCAGGCTGATTCCATCTAATTGACGTTCAGTATTTTGTTCAGTTGAACTGACTCGAATATATCCGACCTGATTAGGCATTCTGTACCGTTAGAGTTTAGATAATTAAATACATATTGTACCGAAATTAAATATTAAGTCTATAAATACGGTTTTTGAGTTGCTTTTTAAGACTTTATTTTGTTCCGTTAGGCTATACTCCAAATTTACATAATGTCGCATCTTCTGTGAAATCGTCTTTTCTACGCAAATAAACCTGATTTAAAGGCGAAACCTAACAATATTACAAGTAGCACTGTTAGCATTGCTTTAAGCCTAAAAATCGTATCATGAGCTATTTTAATTTTCTCCTTATACTCCACCTCTGACATTGAAAACTTATCCATTTCAGCCTGAATAGCATCCATATATTTTGAAATTTTTTCTAATTTTTCGCTCTGCTGTTCATTTTTAAGTGATAGCGCAGTATTGGATTGCTCCAGTTGTTTATTTAAATTGATCTGCTGAATAAGATTTTTCGCTTGATCGGCATTGATTTTTTGACTTTCCTCATTAAATTCATCCTGCTCTTTAGACTCTTGAATCAACTGCTTTGCTCTAGCAGTCAGTTTTATGTTTTTTTCTTTGAGGGCTTCATTCTCTTGTTCTAGAGATTCTTTAGCTTTTTCTATTGTAGAAAATTGCTTTTTAAAGTCGGTGAGCTGTCGCTGTAGCTCAATATTTTCCTCAAAGTGACTTGTCGCAACCTCATCAACTAAAAAATCACAATATTTAAAAAAATCGGCTTCAATCAGGGCAAAGGGCATGGCATGAGAAATTTTTAAATGCTCAACAATTTCATGCCAACTTTTACCCGTGCGGTACAGCTCGGTAATTTCATCCTGTCGGCTCTCAAGCCACCTACGTTTATTGAAATAAGGGGTTTTAGCCATCACTCAATATCCTTGTAAAAACTATCGCTATAAACATAGCCATCACTGCTTTTGGACGCTAAAAACCTCTTACCCTCCTCACTGCTTTTCCATGCCAAAAGTAGCTCTCTTGAGCTTTGATTGGCTTCGTCTTTAATAGCCCTAAAATATGTATGGATTTCAGTATTATTTTTAATTTTTGGAGTGGAAGCACGGACATAGCTTAGATTTAACTTTCGTCCACCTGCACCTAAAAAACTACGGTTCATTTTTGACTGAAAATAAGCCGTGAACATGCTATATAACTTACCGATCTGCACACGTACACCACGGTAGCCAATATAGCCCTCAAGGCTTAAAAGGTACTTTTCAAAATGTTCTTTTACATCCGTATTGGATTTATTTTTTTGAAAGCTATTTACCAAATTAACGCCACGTTGACGCACAGCCTCAAACGCTTCTTGCTTCAAACGCCATGTAAAGTTAGTCGCATGTTTGGTATTTTCACTTAAACCCATTTCTTGCAATTCTTTGATACTTTTGGCTCGTTTTGTGAGCTGTAAAAAAGTATATTCACCCACTGTTAAGGATATCTTTCCAAAGGTTTCAGCACCTTTGACCTGTTTAGAAATTTGATCATTTAAATAATCAAGATGATCATATTTATTCTGAATAATCACACCATCAGGCAAACGTAGAAGTAAGTCATTTACACGGCAAAGTAAAAGCAAAGTCGGGGGTCTAAGGGTATATAACTTATTTTCATTTTTCGATTTATCACGCAAGTAACGATAAAAATCAGCTTCGGTTAGATTTTCTTTCTGAAAACAACCGCCATTCGCAACGATGCAACAAAACGTACTTTGTCCGGACAGAAATTTTCGATACTGCTGTTGTGGTGTATTCAGCAAACCATAGCGGTCATTCCACTTTTCAAGCATGGATTCTGCATTACTAAAACTGCTCGGTTTAATCAAAATTCCCAAATCGTAACCTTTGCTGAAACATGCAAGGGTCGTATGAGTGAACTCTTTTATGCCAGTGGTGTAATAAATCATTTTTTCTTATTTAGTCCAAAAATTTAATTATCAATATACCTTCATTTGTAGATTCTTAAAGGTATTCCAAAGATTTTTTTAATAGTTATATCTAAAAGACTAGTTATAGGTAGTTATAACCGAATTATGCTATCGCATAATTAGCAGTTCCAAAAATTCGACTTGACATGGTATTTGATACGCATAAGATCAGATTTGTAGATATTGTTTTTTCGTTGGACTGCCAATCCATACATTCAATTTTCCTTAAAAATTGTTTGTTCATGGATTGCCAACCATGAACAAACAACATCACCCATTTTCGCAACGTGCCAAGTTGTGAAAATTTTTATCGGTGAAGCTGCGTGCGTGAGAAATCTAGCTGGCGCGGCTGCGATAGGGGCTGAGAGGTGTGACTCCTCTTTTCTACCTGTTACAAAAGTTATGTTCCTGTTTTTACAGGATGCAAGTAGGGCGACACGGACACGGGAATTGACGGGTTATCAGCGTTTAAAACATGCGACTGGTAACTTAGTGAATTAACCCTGTTTTATTTGTTACGGTGAGCCATCTCAAGGATTGGGTGAATGGCGTTAATAACCGCTTGGCAGATGCTTCGCAAGGGCATAGTCAAGGCGCACAGGTGGGCTTTTGAGGGCATCGTAAGGTGTCAGGGGCGTGAGGTGAATAACTGGATCGTTCGGTACTGTACGGTGATTTGCTGAATTCGTAGAGATACGTTGCAAATTGCTGACAGATCAATGGATAGCTCAAGCCTGTAAGGTCGTCTCTGTCAACATACAACTACAAAATAGTTGATGGCAGTCGATATGCGTAGAGTAAGTGCTTTACCTTATTAATTTAACTAGGAAATATAAGCTAGAAAAGACTTGGAACTGCGGTCTAGCGAAGTATGGAATTGATTTTAGTTAAGTTAGAGATAAGCGTACTACTCGATTTCAATGTTTTTTATTGAAATCAAAGACAAGTGAAACTAACGTGGGCGCACTTCACACCGTATGAGTTGTAGATATTTAATTTCTGATTGATGAGTTCACAGAAAAGCAATTCTAGGCAAACAACGAGGTGGTGATCGGTGACGGTCTTTAGAAGTGTTAGAGAATAGACCAGTACAAAACCTTAGCTACATCGAGGTTGCAGACAGTTCGAGCGAATAAAAACGTAAGCGCTGTTAATTGGGAAAGTCTATGCCGATAAGTTGGTGATGTTTAAGGTGATTGAAAACAGATTTTTTTCGGTAATATTCGAGTGGTATCAACATGCTTTGGCTAGCATGATTTACCGAAAAAACTGTCTTAAAATGATTCTACAATCGTGAAAATTAGTTGTCTTGGCCGACAATGATATTTTCAAACTGTTGATGCAGTATAAATACGTACAAACTAGTGGTTTTAAGAACCCAGCCCCTAAGGGGCTGGGTTTGTCTTTATAAAAATAACTCTATTTCGCTCTCATTTGCGATTTAAGCCACTTCATAGCAAAAACCATCATTTCATCACATGACTTTGTAATCGGGCTAAAAAACGCCATTTTAAGCCTTGTATAAGCATCTATAGAGCGAGTGTCTACGAGCGAACCACTAAAATTCGCGCCTAGACTCTCTGAAAAACCGTTTTTTAAGCTGTGAAGCCTAAATAAGCGTAAATCATATGCAGAAATTTGAGCCTAGACCGAGCGTAGCGAGTAAAAAAGCTCTATGAGCGAAGCGAATTCCGAGTTGCTTTTGATCTTGCTTTTGCTTTTTCTTAAATTCACGAAAACATAAACCAAAAAATTGCCCCGGCGAATCGAGCGAAAGCGAGATTCAATAGAGTTTGAGCGTAGCGAAAACCAAGGGCAATTTTTCATGCACTGGGCTTTTAATTACTTTTAATGTTTTTAAATACTTTTAGACTTCACAAAAGCCTTTATACATAAGGCTTTCAAGCCATATACCTTGACGTTTATCTTGTTATACCTTGACGTTTATCTTGTTATACCTTGACGTTTATCTTGTTATACCTTGACGTTTATCTTGCATACATGGACGTTTATCTTGTATATATGGACTCGGCAATACTACGTCCATTTTAAGGTCAAAAAATACACTTGCAAATTACCATAAGATATTGATAAATAACAAATTTAACTATTTTTAGATTTTTTAAATATGAATTAGATATTTTTTGACCAGAAAGAAATTTATTATCTAATAATAACTCCATATATTATTGTTTTTATTATAAATAAATAATTAAAAATATTATCTAATAATAATTTTTAAAAATATTTATTGCTAGCATACATGGACGTCTATCTTGTTAAACATGGACGTCTATCTTGTCCCCTTTAAATCATTGACATTAACTAGTAACGTCAATATATTGACTTGATTAGATGACGTCACAGTAATAAATCTGTATGAAACATAATATTGTTGTTAAAGATAATGCATTGATTAATGCTAGTTATAATTTAGATCTCACAGAGCAACGATTAATTCTTTTAGCTATTGTTGAAGCAAGACAAAGTGGTAAGGGTATTAATGCAAATGACCCTCTAGTAGTACATGCCGATAATTATGCAAATCAATTCAATGTCCATAAAAATACAGCCTATGCAACATTAAAAAGTGCATGTCACGCTCTGTTCTTAAGGCAGTTTAGTTACCAGCAAGGAAGTGCAGATAATATCGAATATGTGAAATCACGTTGGGTCAGCGAAATTCGCTATATTGAGAATGAAGGCATCGTTAAACTTATTTTCGCACCAGCTGTTGTTCCTCTAATTACACGATTAGAAAAACACTTTACCAAATATGAATTAGAGCAAATTAGTAATCTAAGCAGTGCTTATGCAATTCGCTTGTATGAATTGTTAGTATCTTGGCGTAGTACTGGAGAAACTCCCTTCTATGAATTAAATGATTTTCGAAAAATCTTGGGCGTCAAGGAAACAGATTATCCAATTATTTCAGATTTGAAGAAACGAGTTTTAGATATATCTATCAAACAATTAAATGAACATACAGATATCATTGTTCAATACGAGCAACATAAGAAAGGTAGATCTATTTCCGGATTTTCATTCACATTCAAACAAAAGAAAGTAATGAAGACACCAGCTAGTTCCGATGAAGTAAGTACTAAAAATGCTTTTTCTAAAATGACAGATGCTCAACGTCACTTATTTTCTAATAAACTTTCGGAATTACCTGAAATGAGTAAATACTCTCAGGGAACCGAAAGCTATCAGCAGTTTGCCATACGCATTGCTGAAATGCTTCAAAACCCAGAAAAGTTTAAAGAACTCTATCCTTATCTCCAAAAAGTAGGCTTCAAAGCTGCATAGAAGATAGACTTGCTGATTTGTCTATTAGACAGTCTAATAGACACTAATTTTTTACAAGATTAGGCAGAGATTTACACATGAAAAGCCTTACAGTTCTTGAGCTTTCTAAGCTTTACAATATTAATCGACAAACCATTTACAACAATATAAAGAAAGGTATTTTAAGTAAAAATTCTGATAATAAGATTGATCTTGCAGAAGCGATCCGGGTATTTGGTGAGCCAGTACAAAAACAGAGTGTAAAAGAAACTGTAAAAGTAGACAGTCCAAATTCGGCAGAAGTTTTACTCCTTAGACAGCAGATAGACCTGCTAAAAAATCAGCTAGATGATGCAAAAAATAGAGAAAGCTTCTATCAAAATCAAATTGAAACTATGCAACGCCTATTGGAAGCTCCAAAAACCAATACAACACAATCTGATGATCCTGGATCAACACAGGCAGAATCCACAGTAGAAGAAAAAGAGGACGTCATAGCTATGCCTCCTAAGGAATCAGAGGTTATCGAGAATAAGCGTATTCCAGTCCCTGAACATATTGAGCCAGAACCAGAAAAAAGGGGCTTTTGGAGCCGTTTTTTCAAGCCCTATGGATGATAGGACTATTTAATCAGACTAATCAAAACCGTGGAACAATGATCAATAATTGATCGTGAAACATAAAAAATCACTAAAATAGCCTGAGCGTGACTGCTTAGGCTGTTTTTACATCCATAAGACATTGTTTTAAAATGGTTTTTACAAAGCGTTTCGTATAACGCGTATTATGTTAATTTTAGATATTATTAAGAGTAACACTAACTTTGAGGCTTGGTTAATTCATTTAATCTACTTAAAGCAGGACCATAACTAGGTGCTCTTCTATACCAAAAAATTGCTTTTTGGACATCTTTCTCAGTTCCACAACCGTCTTCGTATCTTGTTCCAACCAGATAATTAGCTTCTTGATATCCCTGCTCTGCTACTTTTTCTAGCCAATATAATGATTTCACATAATCTTGTTCAGGGTAAACACCATAGCTATACATATTACTTAGCATCTTTTGGGACTCTATTAAATTTTTTTCCGCATTCGTCACAAGAGTTTTATATAAATATTCTAAAAATTTAATTTGGTGATCTTTACTATCAAAAAAGATGTCATCTTGTGTTGAAGTTAGAGATAACAATAAGTTATATGCTGCCATATGATAACTATTAAGAGCTTCAACATACCAATAAGCACTTTTTTGACAACTTTCATCTGTTAAATCAAGATTCTTATAATAGTTAGCAAGAATATACTGTGCTTCATTTTTTAAATTATAAGTATCTGTTCCACAATCTATATCTTTTACATTAGTGGCAGCTTTCAAGTACCAATACAGAGATTTCTCAATATTTTTCTCAACTTTCATACCGCTAAAATACATTTCGCCTAACAAAAATTGAGAGAATAGCGATTCTGAATTTGCTTTTTCAGTCAGACTCGCTACAAATTTATTAGCATCATGAGCCGTAAGTTTATGCTCAATAAAATACTGAAAGAAAGATAATATATTTTGTTGAGGAATTTCACTTTTATAGGAATTACAAAGACTTGAAAATATTTCCAAAGATTTATCGTAATCAATTGGAATAGCTTCTCCTAAACAATACATTGAAGCTAATCGAGATTTTGCTTCTTTATGACCTTGTACGGCAGCCAAACTATAGAATTGAAATGCTTTTTTAGGATCCCTATTTTTTCCTGTATTGTATTGTTCTCCTAATCTAAAGTTAGTGTATTTATCATTTTTAGAATTCTCAGTAGATCCTTTAGTGTTAAGTGAATAGGTCCATTTCCAAATGATATAAATGACTATTCCTACTATAGCTCCACAAATTAAAATCAAAATTATCCCCTATTTTTTAGACGTTATAGCAATCATTTAAATAACAAATTATATAGCTTTCTAAATGGCCTTTATTCCCTTTATAAACCTGAAAACTTTCATTTTTTAGTAATAAAAAGAAGCTTTTCCAATTTTTAGATTCTTCAATAGCAGTACTACACTGAGGATCAATATCACGAACAAGATCTAATAGACTTAACAACAATATTCGTAGACTTTTGATCATTTGATTTACATTTCTTGGATAAAAGTCAGCATGACCCACAACTGGCTCAGGTATTCGCATAATACTATCGTGATGACCAATACGATTTCTAAATGATTTAATTCTATTTAAGGTTTCTAAAATATTCTTTAAATGGTTTAAGTCAAAACCTTTCGTTGAGTATGGAAATATTTCTCTTAGATATGGTGTTATTAAGCTTCCTTGTCTCAACCATTCCAAACGTTTTAGAAGGCTAACCCAAAAGCCAAAACTCACTGATGCAACTAAATCATCATGAGTGAAAGAAGTTCTTCCCTTTTCAATATATTCACAAATGATTTTTATAAAATTTTGTCTATCTTTTTTACTCAATTGAAACGATGAGTGTAGATTATAATTTCTAGCATCAGGATAAAAATCATTTCCCGCTTGCTGGGCAATTGCCATATCTCGTTGAAGCTGACTTATTAAATTTGCTTGTCGGTGGCTGCCTACAATCCAATCATCCTGATTTGGATAACAGTTTAAAGAAGCCATTGCTCTATGAATTTTGCTACGAAATATGACTTCAAAATCACATAAAATCAGAAATGCTTCTGCAGCTAAATCCTGATGCCACTGATAGACTCCCTGAGTCTCACTTTCAGAATTGACATTAAAAAAAGTTTGATAGGTCTGTTTTCTAGGTATTGGAATAAGTAATGACATTAAGGTAAATGATTGCATTCAATTCGAAATTGCGTTAAATTGTACACGTTAAGTCTTATTAATTACGGTTGATAGGACAAAAAATTGAGTAAAAAGCCCGCTTAATAGTGGGCTTTTTGCTGTCTGTAGGTATGCATTTAACATAAAATCTCTTATGAGAAATCTAGTCGGTTGTAAGCCCCAAGTAGAAATGTCCGGTTTGATATGTTGGTGTCTATGTCGGATAGGCACCCAGAAGCATTCGAGGCAGATTTAAAATGAGGCTGTTTCGTGTCTAGGATACTGGGAGCAGTCCAATTCTAACTAAAAGGTGTCTATTCAGAATAAGCAATTCTAATATAAAAAATATATTAATTTTTCTTTATATATTCATACTTCTCTTTATCAAAAATAAAAATAGATTTGTGATCTATGCTTTTTATAACTGTACTATCGTCCTCATTTTTATCACCTTTAAAATGAATATATAAAGGGAAATATTCAGAGTTATCGTCATGAATACTCAGATCTGATGAATAATCATATACTAGAGGTGATTCTTCATCACCAATGGCAGCAGCATTTGATTCACCGGCTAATATATAAAATATTTGTATATAGTTATTTTCAGGGAGATGAATAATTTCCCAAAAACTTTCACTGTACCCTTGTCCAAGTGATTCATCAATAAGTGTATAATTTCCAACTAAATTTTTCCCCATTTTTTTTAGATGTGGAAAAAATTCTTTTGCATTCCATGACGGATAACCCCAAGTGCCAGTTGGGTAAGGGTCAAGAGGAGTACGACTGACAGCCTGAAATCCATTTTTAACTTTTTTGAAAGAGAATAACTCTATAATTCCCTGAGATGTACGGTATTGAATGATTTCACCATTTGATACAGCATGAGTTATTATTGGTACTAAATATCTTTGTTCATTATTAGAATTTTTATATGTGATAATATCATCCATATAAGCAACATATTCATATGTCACCTCTGTCATTCCCAGAGTTGAATCATCGATAATTTCTAGTTTAACTTGGTTGTTAGGTGATATTGAATATTGTCCTTCTAATAATCGCTTAGGAGTATCTAAACCAACATATATTTTTTTTGTGAAAGACTCATCATTCACATGTACTCTTAACATTTTATCTGAGTAAAATGCTCGAATAACATTTTTAAAAGATAAATCACTTAAAATGATTTCATCTAATTTAAGACTTTTAAAATCTTGTGCAACTGAAATTGATGTAGATATTAAGTATAAAAGCATTATAGTATAAATTAATTTTACTATTTTCATTTTTATCTCACAGAAATCTAGGATAGTCATATGTTAAAAGAATAATATATTTTTTATGAATAGCCACCAAAATTCTAGACACACATAACCATCTTTTGGACTGCCACCACTCTCCTAGACAAGTATCGTCTATTCTCTTTGCAAATACCTATACACCGCCTGCCGGCTGATACCAAACGCTTTTGCCAAATCAACTTTGGATGAATACTTATTTTCGTCCCAGGCTTGTCGCAGGGCTTGAGCCTGATCGGGATTCAATTTATGGACACGGCCTTTATATTTTCCTTGAGCTGCTGCGAGCTTAATCCCTTCTTTTTGACGTTCTAAGATAATTTCCCGTTCAAATTGAGCAAACGCTCCCATTAGCTGCAACATCAGGTTATCCATGGGAGTAGCTTGAGCAGTAAAGGTAATATTCTCTTTGATAAACTGGATAGCAACTCCTCTTTTGACAAGTTGATCAACCTCAGTAACTAAATCTTTCAGACTCCGGGCAAAACGATCCATAGAGTGAACAACAATCATGTCCCCTTCACGGACATAACTCAGCATTTCCTGAAATTTCGGGCGGGCAGTATTTTTTCCAGAAGCCTTATCAATAAAAACTCGGTCGACCTCAATGGCACTGTTGCAAATAGGCTGACATGATAAGCTAAATATCTTATTTATTTCGAGATACAGCAGATGAATCCCTTCCACGGTCGGCACTTTCAAGGTGAAATCATTCTTTGGGCTGTTCGTTGGTATT
>NZ_VPDH01000094.1:0-10466 GCF_013417785.1 Acinetobacter sp. YH12227
AATCATTTGAATGATTTCTTCTTGGTCTACGTGCCATAAAATACTCCATATATTGATGTTTATAACATCATTTGAGGAGCAGAATATCACTTATAGGAGTTGTTCAAATTTACGGATCCATCTCTATGAACAAGGTCAACCCTTACCAGTGCATTCAATTGCATCCGGTCTAGATTACCCAGGTGTTGGTCCACAGCATAGTTTGCTTAAAGATTTAGGTCGTGTTGAATATACTGCAGCGACTGACCAAGAATGCTTGGATGCGTTTATGACTTTGTCTCGTGTGGAAGGTATTGTCCCTGCACTTGAAAGTTCTCATGCAGTTGCGTGGGCATTACGTGAAGCACCGAAACTGGCTAAAGACATTAAAATTGTAGTCAATGTATCTGGTCGTGGTGATAAAGATGCTGATTATGTAGCTGCAAAATTGGGTCTTAACTAATCGCTCAATTAAAAAAGACTCAGTTGTGCATCATTGTTTGAAGGTGCATAAATTTTCTGAACTTGATCATCAATATCCCAGTTTTTAACTGGGATATTTTTTTTGACATAGCTTTTATAAAAACTGTAGTCAAAGACTGATGAAAATGGAATAAGTTGAGGATGTAAGGCATAGATAACAGCTTTGCTATCTAATAGTTCTGTGACTGCTGCCGCAAGCTCAAGGTTAATGGTACGTCTATGTGAACTGAGTAAAGGATCATGTTTCATTGATATCATTAATGATTCAAGTTTTGAAATTATACAATCAATTTGATTTAAGTTATCTGAAGCTGAATTTAGTATTGAGTAATTGCTTTGTAATTTTATTGTCATTACGTTTATTGGCTGCTTAAAATTATGCAATGATATTGATTAATTCTCCCCCTTTAACTATTTGATAAAGGGGAAATTAATTTAGCCTGAAATGTATTGTTGAAGTTGTTCAATCAATTTGCGTTGATCATCCATCGCAGCTTTGACTAAATCACCAATCGAAATAAGACCACTAAGCTGTTTATCTTCAACTACAGGTAAATGTCTCAAGTGGCGATCTGTCATCAATTCAAGGCACTCTTCAACCGTTGCTGCTGTAGTCACGGTAATCACGCTACCGGTCATAATTTCACTTACTGTGGTATCAAAAGAGGTTCTTTCCATGAGGGCGATTTTTCGCGTGTAGTCACGCTCTGAGAGAATTCCAACCACATTGCCTTCATGAGTAACGACAAGCGCACCAATGCTTTTCTCAGCCATAAGTGAGATCGCTTCAAGTACGGTTGCATCCGGTGTAATTGTGTAAATTTCTTTGTAGGCTTTGTCTTTCAAAACTTGTGCAACAGTAGTCATATATTTTGTCCCTTATAGTATTTATTGTTTAATTTAAATTAGCGTGAAATTTAGAAAATGCAAACACTTTTCAGTGTCTGCATCAGTTATTTTGTTAGTCAATTTGAATTAAACAGTACGCATATTTGGCGTTGAAAAAAAGAAATGGCGCATTTGCATAGTCGTAAGTTTTAATTTGATGTTATTTGAACTATATAAGGCAGGTGTGACTTTGAGCCTTGTGAGTGTTGGTAATAGCGCGACTTCAAAATCACGTGGAGTAATACGTCGTGGTGTGTAGTTTGGCCAATTCTTCTTGGCATATTTATGTGCCTGAATACCATTTAACCAAAAGGGGAAGATAATATCATCTTGATCGCTGGTCATCGCCCAGCCTTGTTGGTGATAAAGTCCCCATAAAACACCACAGTACATCATGGTTTTTAAAATATTAATTTTAAAAAATAAATCTTTTTGAATCGGTTTATATTGCTTTAATTTAGACATCATATGCAGCGTGTTGTTGATGTTGCCCCTATTGTAGAAAATTCAAATGAAATTACTGTGTATGTCTTGAACTTGATTGTAAGAATTTATGTATATAAATAGCTAAGTCAAAAAGTAAAGGGTGAAAAAAACGCCACCTGGGTGACGTTTGATTATGCTTGCAATGTGGCCATGTTTTGCCAATATTGCGCTTTTAGTGAGTCTCGCTCTACACGGAAACCTTGGTAATAAAGTTCAGCTAAAAACATTGCTGCTTTACCATGGCCAGCGCGAGCTGCTTGTTCCAATTCATGTACTGCATCGCTGAAGTTCATTTGAGATTGGATTGTATTTACTGCTGTTGCATAAACGTGTTCAAGTTCATGCTGAGAGAATTGTTGAATCATATTAAACTCCTTATTCTAATTATGATCATTCAAGGGCCCATTCTTTAGCCCTTTTAACTAATATAACTAAGTATTATTAAACTAATATTACAATTAGCTTGAATTGTCAACTATTACTGCAAATATTTTACTTGTTGGTGTAGTTTACATGATTAAACAATGAACATTTGCTTAATTGATTAAAATACTAACATAAGAAGTTGTAGATAATAAGGAGAAGGACATGAGTAGAATTTTAGACGGTTTGACTTTAGATTATCCTCCTACAATGTCTCAAATTGTGGAGTTGGCGCATCAACATCGACGCAACTTAGATGATGCAATTTTTCATCAAGAAATACATTTAGGGGATTTTGGTTTAGCACAGCGTAAACGGGTTTATGATTTCACGCGTGATTTAGATAAGAATCAACGCTTAGAATTTTACAATGCTTATAACGGAGAACTATTAAAAATAGCTGATGATGATGATTTGCATCCTGCACATGCAGAAGGTGGGATGAGTATTTTTGCCGTCATTATTGTGTTGGCTATTATTGCATTAATCCTTTATTTTGCTGTGATTCGTACCATTATTCATTAAAAGATACGATTTAGTCACATGGCACCATTTTGAATTGCTTATGAATTAAGCAGGATTACTTGAACTTATTTAACGTCAGCCATACACTACTTTTAACCTGAGGTAGTGTATGACTATTGATTTAGAAAAAATTATTCAATTCAAATCTAAAATACAGCTTGAGCAAGTCTATAATATTTTCGTTTCAATGATGATTGCGATTATTTTGATTCTCGCTGTAATTGCATTATGCCGTCCTATTTCCGTGCAACAGTATCAAAACGTATCAAGTCTTGCTGTTCAGCAAAGCTATCCTGAAACTCAAGAAATGGCTGTGTTATTAAAACAGCAAGATAAAATACGAATGGCTGCTTATCTTAAATTGATGCACGCTTATCAGATGGAGTCTGTGCGGGCACATCAGTTGCCGGCATTGGCAGAGGAGCAACATTAGAGGGTAATTGCTTAGGCTCAGGTGTTGTTCCTAAATTCTCTTGTAAAATGTGTTTCAGTTGTTCTTTGTCCAGTTGCTGACTGACAACAATTACTGTCATATCTTCTGGATGCATATATTTTTGCACAGCTTGTTGTACATCATTTACTGTTATTTTTTCCAAAAGCTTTGGATATTGGGATAAGTAATCCGTTGGTTGATCATAAAAACCGAGTAGCCCTAGTTGAGCGTTAATAGTTGAGTTACTGCTGTAATTGTTGGGGAAAGCCCGAAGCATCCCTGCTTTTGTTTCTTTAAGCTGTTTTGCATCAATCGGTTTTTTTACAAAGTCGACATAGGCTTTGTGTGCTACTTTGATGCTATCAACGAGTTGATCCTGACGTGTGCCATAACTAAAACTAAATGTTCCAGGGGATTGGCTAAAGCTAAAAGAGCTATAAGCTCCATAGGTATAGCCGCGCTTTATACGAAGTTCTTGCATTAGTATGGAGTTAAAACCACCACCACCAAACATTCGATTGGCAACTTCTAAGGCTAAACGATCTGGATTATTACGAATAGTGCCTAAGTGCCCAAACATCACATTGGCTTGTGTCGAATTAAATGGCATATAAACGATGTTAAAACCATTCTTTTCAACTGGGGTTGCTAACGGTTTTGCTTTTTCACCTTGTTTTAAGTTACCTGAAAGTCGTTCGGCAAGATTTTGGGCTTCTTTAGTGCTCAATTTGCCTGTAATCGCAATATTCATATTTTGTGCAACGAGAAATTTATCGCGAAACGTTTTTAGAATTTCCGGTGTGATTTTTTTGATACTACCATTTGTTCCTGTAATTGGCTCTGCATAAGGATGCGTGCCATATAGTTCACGATTAAAGCGAATACCCATGAGTCGGCTTGGGCTTTCTTGTAGTTGCTTTTGACCTGCTTGGTTATTGCTTAAGGCTAAGCTAATACTGGAATTTTTAAATGTTGCATTTTTGAGTATCTCCATCATCATGCCGAGTGCAGGCTCAAGTTTTTTAGGGTCGGATAAAACCCGTAGTCGCATCACAAACATGTCTCGGTGTGCTTGTATGCTCATCTGGGCACCAGATTGATCAAATACCGATGCTATTTCTGCAGCATTATACTTTTCCGTGCCTTCATCCATCAGGCGAGCGGCCATATTCGCTGTACCAAATAAACCTTTTCCAACTTCTTCATCACGTGCGGCACCAGCATTGAAAGTAAGCTGAATATCGACCATTGGTAAATCTTGTGATTCTACAAAAAGTGTGCGAACACCATTTCGGTTTTTTAGTTCTTGCACATGAGGTGCACGATATTCTTTCTCTAACTGCACGTTTCGCAGACTTTGCAGCATTGGAATGGACTGTAGTTGACTCGGATTGTCATTAATATCAGGTATATTTTCAGTATAACTTTCCGCAAAAACCAGACCGCTCGTAATGGATAACACGCTCAGGCATAAAATTTTCAATGTAGACATGTTTATTCCTTAAATCGCATTATCTGTTTCGATAGATTGAGCATTTTGTGGCACACTTGGCGTTGCTTCAACTTTTTCATTTTTGTCAGCAGGGGCTGGGTTAATGGTGCTTATTTGATTGTTTTCTTGTTCAGGCAAGAGATACATGGTACTTAAGTTCTCCCGTACAAAATAAGCATTGGCAACGCGTTGAATGTCTTGAGCACTCACGTTTTCATAATATTTTGGAAGTTCATCCATCAAGCGAAAACTTAATCCATTGACTTCCAAATTACCGATCATTTTTGCCTGACCACTAATATCGTCTTGGCTATAGATTAAATTGGAAATAAATCGTGTTGTAATACGTTCTACTTCAGGGCTTTTGACTAATTCTGCTTTAAGTAAATCAATTTCATCCTGAATGGCTTTTTGCGCCTGTTCCATTTTGATGCCATCTGCGGGTAGTGCAGAGATGCTAAATAGGCTATCACCACGATTATAAGGATCATAAGAGGCGCTGACCGCGGTTAATATTTTACGCTGACGTACCAACTTGTCTTGTAGGCGTGATGAAATACCACTGTCTAAGACATTTCGAATGATGTTTAACGCATACGCATCTTGCGGGTTTTTTGCTGTAGCAAGTGAATGTACATTCCAAGACATGTAAAGATTTGGTACTTGTACAGGAAGTTTAAGTTCCATATGGCGATAACCAATACGCTCAAATTCTAAAACATCATTCCGTTCAGGCGTTTTACGTGATGGGATGTCTCCAAAATACTTTTGGACTTGTCGAATCGCAGACTCTGCATCCACATCACCAACAATGACTAAAATCGCATTATTGGGTGTATACCATTCTTTGTACCATTGCTTTAAGTCTGTTAATTTGATGTTTTGTAGATTCTTCATATGGCCAATCACAGGTTGGCGATAATGACTGGTGGGGTATGAAATCCATTTAAAGCGTTCGAATGCTAATGACCGGGGATTGTCATCGGTACGCTGACGACGTTCCTCCATTACAACTTTAATTTCTGGGTCAAAGTCTTGCTGTTGTAAGCGTAGATTACTCATACGATCGGCTTCTAATTCCAAAGCCATTGGAAAATAAGCCTTAGGATAGAGTTGATAATAATTGGTGTAATTGGTAAATGTTGCAGCATTAATACTGCCACCGTAAATTCGGCTTAAACGTGTGAATTCATCATTCGGAACCTTGGTCGTTCCTTTGAACATCATATGCTCTAAGGCATGAGATATACCGAGCAGATTGCCGGATTCATCGCTACTCCCAACTTTGTACCAAATATGCGTCATGACCATGGGCGCGCGATGATCCTCACGAATGATGACTTTTAAACCATTTTTAAGGGTGGTTTCAAACGTTGTTCGCGTAAGTTGGCTACGTGTATCAGCATATAAATAACTGCTTGCCAAAATGCTGCTTGCAGCTAGGCCAATATGAAGAAGAGAGCGAATTAAATAATTGAAAAGACGAGGAGAAATCGTTTTTTTAGAGGACACAAATCTATCCGGTAAAATCTATTTTATATACTGATATTTTGCCTAAGCGTGCTTTGAAAGCAACTGAAACGTGTTGTTTTTTGGTGTGTGTGTGGCTGATAGCACAGGAAAGGCTCAAATTAAGATAAGTTATGTTAGAATCTCATTTTTTTAACGCAGTGCTTTTCAAGGATTCGGCATGCAACAGCAATCTAATGGGCAGAATAAATTTTTGATTGATGCTGATATCGGTGATGACGATGTCACGTTACCGAGTTTACCTGCGGTAAATGTGCCGATTATCGAAACAGCAAAAGCACAGGAACAAATTGCACCTGAGGTGATTGAGACTGAAGCACCATCTAAAGGTGGTTTCTTTAGCCGCATGAAAGAAGGCTTATCAAAGTCTCGTAAAAACTTAGCCGATGGTATGGTCAATATCCTGATTGGTGGTAAGGAAATTGACGATGAGCTTTTGGAAGAAGTGGAAGAACAACTTCTGGTCGCTGACATTGGTGTAGAAGCAACAAAAACCATTATTGCAAATTTGACGGAGCGTACTGAGCGTGGTGATTTAATTTACTCGCACTCATTGTATAAAGCTTTACAAGAAGAATTGGTTGCTTTGCTTGCACCACGCGTAAAACCTTTGCATATCGATACAAACAAAAATCCGTATGTGATTTTAGTTGTAGGTGTGAATGGCGTTGGAAAAACAACCACCATTGGTAAATTGGCTAAACGCTTACAAGGTGAAGGTAAGAAGGTTATGCTGGCGGCAGGTGATACCTTCCGTGCAGCAGCAACAGAACAACTTCAAATTTGGGGTGAACGTAACAATATCGCCGTTGTCGCACAGGGTCATGGTGCAGATTCAGCATCTGTGATTTTCGATGCATTCGAGAGTGCACGTGCCAAAGGTGTTGATGTGCTGATTGCAGATACTGCTGGTCGTTTGCATAACAAGGGTCACTTAATGCAAGAATTGACCAAAGTTAAACGTGTGATGCAGAAAATTGATGCAACAGCGCCACATGAGGTGATGTTGGTGGTTGATGCAGGTACAGGTCAAAATGCAATTAATCAAGTTGAAATGTTTGATGAAGCAGTTGGACTAACAGGTTTGACCATTACCAAATTGGACGGTACAGCAAAAGGCGGTGTTTTATTTAATATTGCCAGCCGTACACATGTGCCAATTCGTTTTATTGGTGTGGGTGAAAAAATTGATGATTTACGCCCATTCTCTGCCAAATCCTTTGTTGCTGCGCTATTTGAAACCGATAAGTGAAATGCGTGACAATTCACACAAACTCCGTTAAATGCGGAGTTTGTTGTTTTTTGCGTGGTTGATTGATTTAAAAAGGAACAGTAAATAATTTTATAAATCAAAATATAGGCATAGAAACCCTTAAAATAAACATGGATTTATTTCATTTGAATAATTTTAAATTTGGGGTGTAGGTGTGGCGTTGCTCGATAAAATTGGTCATGTATTGACTGCGGATATCACGAAAGACTTTAAATTAAAAAAGAAAAATATCGAAATGGATACACCAGTTTCTTTTGTAGAGCACTTAAAGAAACGACGAAGTATTTATGATTTAGGCAAAAAAGTTCATTTTAGCCAAGCTTATATTGCTGAATTAATTCAGGAATCTGTTCGTTGTTGTCCGTCTGCATATAACTCGCAAAGTACCCGTATCGTTGTGTTGTTTGGTGATTCACATCAACAATTTTGGGATATTGTTAAAGAGGTACAGCGTAAAAATGTGGCTGCACATATTTTTGAAGGGGCTGCCTTAAAAGTTGATCAATGCGCTGATGCTTTTGGCACGGTATTATTTTATGAGGATCAACAAGTAATTCAGCAATTACAGAAAAAAGTACCGTTTAGTGCCGAAGATTTCCCAGTATGGTCTGAACAAACATCAGGGATGGCGCAGTTTGCTGTTTGGACGTCCATTGCGGATGCGGGAATGGGGGCATCATTACAACACTATAATCCACACATTGATCAAGCCATTGCAAACTTTTTAGGGATTAATGAACATTGGTTGCTCCGTGCACAATTGGTTTTCGGTTCTGTAGAAGGAAATGCACCTGAGCGAGAAGAGCCTGAAGATCAAGAACGCTTTCGAATTTACACTTAATTGAATTGAACTTTTTAAAATTAACCTATGATGAATATGTGAAGATAGTGTAAATACAGCGGTGTCTGTGCTGTCGCTGTATTTTTTAAGATAAAACAATATTACAAAGTTAAAAATCATTGTTCTAGAAATAAAACACAATGTTGTAAATACAGTCATGTAATTGTTAAAAACTTCAATTAAGATTATTTCAATCCATTTATATGATCTGAAAATAAAAAGAGGCTTTCTATGTCATTTCTTAACCAAATTGAACAACGTCGTACCATTTATTCGATTGGTAATAATGTAACTTTGTCACAAGCTGAAATTGAACAGACGATTAAAGATGCTGTGCGTTTAAGCCCATCATCATTTAACTCACAGACATCTCGTGTGGTTATCTTATTTGGTGATTCACATCAACAATTTTGGAATATTGTCCGCGAAACCTTGAGAAAAATTGTACCTGCTGATGCTTTTGAAGGTACTAATGGCAAAATCAATAGTTTTGCAGCTGGTTTTGGTACAGCTCTGTTTTATGAAGATCAAGCAGTTGTGAAAGCACTTCAAGAGCAATTTGCGTTATATGCCGACAATTTTCCAGTTTGGTCAGAACATTCGACGGCTATTGCTCAATTTGCCACATGGACGGCATTGGCGGAAAAAAATATTGGTGCGTCTTTGCAGCATTACAACCCAATTGTAGATGAAGAAGTAGCGGCAGCATTTTCAGTGCCTGAGAATTGGAAATTACGTGCGCAACTTGTATTTGGTTCTATTGAAGCCCCAGCGGGTGAGAAAACCTTCATAGATGATGCTGAGCGCTTTAAAACATTTAATTAAGTTTTGTGACTTAAAGGCATTCAGAATATTAAAAGGGCGTATTTCGCCCTTTTTTTTATATGTATAAAATAAAAAAGATATCTGAATTATGGATTGAAGCTAAGCGTAGAGTAATAAATTGATGTCATACCATTGTCATATATGCATAGCATAGTGCAAACCAACTTTAAAATTTGAATATGAGTGATAACCATGACTTTACGCTTTACAGTGGCTGCTGCAACATTACTGATGAGTAGTGTAGGTTTTGCTGCAGTAACATTAACAGTTCCAGAAGAAATTAAGATTGTGGCTGTTAATGATCAAGAGATAAGTGGTGGTTTATTCCGTTCGGCAGAAAAATACACTTTAAACGCTGGCGAAAATGTCATTAGTGTTCGTTATACCGAGTTTTTTCAACATCCAGACAATTCACACGATATTCTAAAATCTGGAGTTGCTTCAATACGTACACCGGTTCTGGCCGATGGCCAACAATATCGATTGGCTTTAATAGATGCACCTAAAGACTTTGATAAAGCGCAAAAATATAAAGATCAGCCAATTTTTGGTTTGTACAATAAAGCGAATCAACTTTTAGTTCAGCAACAAGGGGCAAAACAAGTGCAGAAAGCAATTTTCTCAAATGCGATTTTTGGAAATAATCTTGATCTAACCAAAAAAACGACTGCACCTGCAAATCAGCCAGCGCCAGTATATACACAAAATACATCAGCAGTTGTGAATGCTTCAGATCAACAATTAATTCAGTTATGGCAAAAGGCGACCAAAGTTGAACGCCAGGAATTTATGAGTTGGTTGGCTGAACAGTCCAATTAAGATTAAAGCCTAATTTAAAAAGGATCCAATGAAGCTCAGGTTATATTTCATTGCTTTATAAAATTAAAAGCTCACCTTTGGGTGGGCTTTATCTTTATATAATGTTAGTAAATTCAAAATTTGCTTAAGTCAGCACTTTAATAAAACTAAAAAACGGCTTATATTGAATGAATACTAAGCAGAAAAATGCTTTTTAGTTTAAAATATGATCACTTATACCTAATATTGTAGAAATTTCTACAATAGGGTCTTGTGTTTGTTTTTAAACTCTATAGAATACGCTGCATACCAACGCAGATAAGCAAACGCACGAAGTGCTGAGTTTTTGAATGTTTGGTTTTACTTGCTGGTGACGAATCAGCAAGAAGATCATTAAGAGATTATGAAGAACAACTTGTGTGGATTTTTACTAGTTGATCAGTCGAAATTATTTTCATTGATTGATGGTAGAAATTACTCGAAGTTTATT
>NZ_VPDH01000095.1:0-10375 GCF_013417785.1 Acinetobacter sp. YH12227
TATGTGCTGTGATTGATTGGCATAGCCGCAAGGTACTTGCGCATAGGGTATCGATTAGTATGGAGGTGGATTTTTGTATTTCGGCTTTAAATGAAGCGATTGAAAAATATGGATCACCTGAAATATTTAATACAGACCAAGGCAGTCAGTTTACCAGTGATGCATTTATTGAAGTGTTGAAATCAAATGACATTCAAATCAGCATGGATGGTAAACTTGCGCAGTATACTGCTCATAGGTTGATAATGTGATGGTTGAACGATTATGGCGGAGCGTTAAATATGAAGAGGTGTATCTCAAAGCTTATAGCAGTGTCACAGATGCGAAAAAGCAATTGAGTGCATATTTTGAATTTTATAATTTGAAACGGCCTCATTCGAGTCTGGACAAAATGACTCCAGATGAGTTTTACTATGACCAGCTACCACAACAAAATAAGGTAGCTTAACTAGAGCAGAATATCACTTATAAATAAGCTTTTAGTTGTTCAAACATGTGGGACCACCTCTATATCTAGGGACTTTAATGCATTGTCCTCTGTGCTTGTCTGATAGATTGCTTTTAGACCAGATGTAAAAGAGGTCTCAAATTCTTTCTGATAATAGATTAACTAATGCTTTTAATTCATCTCGTAATTGATTTAAGTTAGCAAACTCAATGTTCTTGGTAAGCTCTTTAGGAATCTTTTCTGCTTCAGCAGATAAGTCTCGCCCTTTATCTTTTAATGAAATAAGAACTCGTCTTTCATCATTAGGATCACGTGATCGATTAATTAGACCAGATGTCTCCATTCTTTTTAATAGTGGGGTTAATGTTCCACTATCAAGATGTAAAATTTGTCCAAGATCACCCACACTTACACAGTCTTTTTCCCACAAAACCAACATTACTAAATATTGAGGATAAGTAAGTCCGAGAGGTGTAAGAAAAGGGCGATAAGCTTTTACGATTAAATTAGATGCAGCATAAATAGGAAAACATAGTTGCTCATCTAAGCAAAGCTGATTCTTGGACATAACTTTTTATTTGGTATAGACAGTGGTAGACACCTGTCTATTACCTCGAATAGCATTTGAATAAGGACATACTTGATGTGTTTGTTCCACTATTTTCTCTGCATCAGCTTGTGAAATACCTGAAATCGTGACATCTAAGTGTACTGTCAAGGCAAATCCACCATAGCCATTAGCAACCATTCCAACAGTGCTCAGGACTTCTACATCGTTATCACGGATTTTATATTCTTTATTGCTACGAGTTACATGGATCACTGCATTTCCAAAGCATGCAGCATAGCCAGCTGCAAATAATTGCTCAGGATTCGTTGCATCACCTTTACCACCTAATTCTTTTGGTAAAGCCAATTTCAACTCTAGAATACCATCTTCGCTACGAATAGTTCCCGAACGCCCACCAACTGCTTTAACTTGAGTTGAATAGAGATTACTCATGTGTGTTACCTTAACTTAACTTAATTTAATTTAATTTAATTTAATTTAATTTAATTTAATTTAATTTAATTTAATTTAATTTAATTTAATTTAATTTAATTTAATTTAATTTGTACAAAATATAATTGCACACAATTTAAATTAGATCAAATATTTGTTCACTATTTCTTTCTATTAATTGGACTATCTTCTATATAGATATTAGGATAAAGATTCCGAATCCTTATCTATCTTTAAAATAGAAAACGCCCAATGAAACTCATTAGGCGTTTACTTAAAATAAGTGTCAGCTTATTTTAAGGCTAGAAAATCATCATCTTTTTTCTCAATCTCCTTGAGAAAAAATCAATCTTGCTATTTTAGCTTTTCACACCATCTTGTTCAATTTGTACTGCGGCTTGCCAGCTAGGTAGTTGGCTTAAACCTGCTACATAACGTTGGATATGGGGATAATTTCCACCTTGTCCCATATGATAAACTAAAGCATGTAGCCCAAAGCCCATCATAAAGTCAGCACCGGTTAAACGGTCTGCCACTAGAAATTCTTTATCTTTTAAATATTCATTTAAATGGCCAAATACTTTATCGAACTCAACTTGAGTATAATTTTCTAGAAATACCAACTTCGTGCCCTGCTTGGTTTCTATCGCATTAAACGTTTTTAATAAAAATGGCAGCATGGCAGAGCTTTCTGAGAAATGAATCCACTGTAGATAATCGACATAGGTAGGTTCATCCATATCTGGTCCTAAATGCGGCGCAAGTTTCTGAATTAATAACTCAACGATTGCGCCTGACTCTGCAATAACTTTGCCATCCCATTCCAATACTGGAGATTTCCCTAACGGATGGATGATTTTTAAAGATTCAGGTGCCAAATGCGTGCTTGAGTCACGATAATAGCGTTTCAACTCATAAGGCTGCTTGATTTCTTCAAGTAACCACAAAATGCGAAAAGAACGTGATTGATCTAAATGATGTAGTGTAATCATGATAATTCCTATTTTTTTAAATTTTTACAACCACTTTGCCAAAGTTTTCGCCTTTTAACATACCATTGAAAGCATTGATCGTGTTATCTAAACCTTGCACCATATGCTCTTTATATTTGATTTTTCCGTCTTTCAACCATTCGGACATTTGCTGATTGAATTCTGGATACTGACTGCCATAATCATCAAAAATAATAAAGCCTTGCATGCGAATACGCTTTCTTAAAAGGGTGGAAATAAAGCCCGGTAAACGGTCTGGCCCTTGTGCTTGCTCGGTAGCGTTATACTGGGAAACCACACCACACACCGGTACACGTGCCGTAGAGTTAAGCAATGGCCATACCGCATCAAACACTTTACCCCCTACATTCTCATAATAAATATCAATACCGTTGGGAACTGCTTGTTGTAATTGTTCTGCAAAATTTTCATCATGATGATTGATACAAGCATCGAAGCCGAGTTCTTCTACTGCATAACGACATTTTTCAGGCCCACCTGCGACGCCAACCACGCGACAACCTTTAATTTTGCCAATCTGTCCAACCGTAGCACCAACAGGTCCCGTTGCAGCTGCAACGACTAAAGTTTCACCGGCTTTAGGCTGACCAATGTCCAACAGCCCCATATAAGCAGTAAATCCTGGCATTCCCAAAATACCCAATGCCCAAGATGGATGTTCAGGTTGCATACCTAAGCTTTGACATGCAGTCCCATTAGAAATTGCGTAGCCCTGCCAGCCATTTCCGGAAAGAACCCACTCGCCTTCTTTGAATTTTGGGTTTTTAGAGGCCACCACTTGACTGACTGTTCCACCGACCATCACTTCGCCAATTTCAACCGGTGCTGCATATGAAGGAGCATCACTCATGCGACCACGCATATAAGGGTCGAGTGACAAGTAAATGGTTTTTAACAACATTTCGCCTTGTTTAAGTTGAGAAAGCTCAACTTGCTCAATTCGAAAATCGCTGTGTTTTGGCTCACCCACTGGCCGTTTAGCTAAAACGATGCGTTGATTAATAACTGTTTTCACACATATAACTCCATGTTTTATTTAAAAGTATTTTTCTTCACAATCAAAAACTGTGATTAAAATTTCTTTACATCCATTGTAGATGAGTTATAATAAAAAACAATACGACTGGTCTATTTTTTACAATAGAGTAAATAATTAATATGAAGCCTACTCCTATTAAAAAGTCTGAAGCGAAGCGCTTACACATTCTTAACACCAGTTCAGACCTGATTTTGCATAAAGGTTTTACTGGCGTAGGATTACAGGAAATTTTACAGAGCTGTGAAATCCCTAAAGGCTCGTTTTATCATTATTTCCAATCTAAGGAAGCTTTCGGATGTGAATTGGTACAGCATTATGTAGACAATTACCAAGTCCGTTTAAATGATGTATGGCGTTGTGATAAATCCCCTTATCAAAAGCTGATTGAGTATTTTAATTTATGGATAGAAGATCCTGAAACACAGTGTGGTTGGGCGGATAGCTGTTTAATTGTGAAACTTGCCGCAGAAGTTGCCGATCTATCTGAAGATATGCGCTCGATTATGTCCGCTGGCGTTGATGATGTAATCCAACGTATTGCTGGTTTAATTGATTTGGGAAAACAGGATCAGTCTATCCAAGCAGATACCGAGGCCTCTACTTTGGCACAAGTACTTTACCAAATGTGGTTAGGTGCAGCATTACTGAGTAAGTTGCAAAAAGATAAAACACCATTACATCAAGCTCTGAGAGCAACTAAATTTCTATTAAAAAGTGAAGATTCATAAAAATTAAATATCAACTACATAATTAATAATTCATGATAGCAGTCCAATGATTACCTATTATTGTGCTGCTATTACATCAACTTAGTATCCATGAGTATAGCGCACAATGAATTCTCCTTCTAAAGCCCTCATGACTCGTATTTTAGTTGGTTATTTAGGCTTATATCCCACACTATTACTGGTTCTCACTTTATTAAAGCCAATTACACAGCATCAAAGTTTCCCGATGATGGTGTTGATTGAAGTCATAGTATTAGTGCCAGTAACGCAACTGATTTCTTTCCCACTGGCAGGTTGGCTCATTACACAGCTAAAAAATCTTAAGAATTTGTTTTAAGAAGAAATTGTGCTAGCAACAGCAATCCTAAGTCCTTATTTTGCCAACCACAAAGGTTGGCAAAATAACTCACTTAGTCAATATTAATCTGCGTAAGCTGGGTAATCAATATAGCCTTTTTCCGTCCCACCATACATACTGCTTGCATCTACTGCATTCAATGGCCAGCCATGGGCGAGACGATTGGGTAAATCTGGATTCGCAATAAATGGCCGTCCAAATGCAATTAAATCGGCCAGTCCTGCCTCTAAAATTCGAGTCCCTCTTTCTGCCGTATATCGACCTGCATAAATAATGCGACCACTGAAAGTGTCTCTGACATCTCGACGAAAATCATGAGGAAGTTCTGGTGCATTGTCCCAATCAGCTTCTGCAATCGATAAATAGGCAATCCCAACTTCTTCAAGTATCTTTATGGCCTCAATATAAGTCGCATGTGGATCTTCTTCAACCAACCCCATGTAAACACGATCTTCCTCTGTACTTTCAAATAGCGGGGCAAAACGCACTCCTAAACGATCTGCACCAACCACCTCGGCAACCGCCTGTACCACTTCACGTAAAAAACGCAAACGGTTGTTTAGTGATCCACCATATTCATCTTCACGGTGGTTACTATGTGCAGAGATAAATTGATTCACCAAATAACCATTTGCACAATGAATTTCAACCCCATCAAAACCGGCAGCCAAGGCATTGCGTGCAGCTTGAGCATAGAGTTGTACTAACTCTTTAACTTCTGCATTGCTTAAAGCACGTGGCATGGAGGGATCAGCTAAGGTCCCTGCATTGGGCCCCGTCTCAATAAAGACTTTAACATTGCTATCAGCCGCAATAGCCGAGGGTGCGACCGGTGCTGCATGATTGGGTTGCAAAGATGTATGTGAAACACGCCCAACATGCCAAAGTTGCGCAAAAATAATGCCTCCTTTGGCATGCACTGCTTCGGTCACTTTACGCCATCCAGTAATCTGTTCAGGGCTGTAAATACCAGGAGTCCAAGCATAGCCTTGACCACGTGGCTCGATTTGCGTACCTTCGGTGACCATAAATCCAGCCCCGGTACGCTGTTGATAATAGGTCGCCATCAACTCATTTGGAATATTCCCTGGCTGAGTACTGCGCGACCGCGTTAATGGTGGCAATACAATACGGTTTTGCAAAACATACGGGCCTAAGCTCAGGTTTTGAAAAAATTTGCTGGCTTTCATTTCATTGTTTCCAAGTGATCATGACCATAATTGATCTAAATTTTAAAAAAAATACCCCTCCTTCCTGCAACAGAAAAAATAAAGGGGTAAAAGGGTATTAGAGGCTAGGCTTTGGTTTTACTATCAGTAACATAAATCAGTTTATGATTAATAAATTCTTTGATACCAAGACCGATAAGTTCACGCCCATAACCAGAACGTTTGATTCCTCCAAAGGGAAGATTTGCATTGGAAAAAGCAGGTCGATTAACGAATACCATTCCACTCGAAATACGCTTAGCTACTTCAGCACCATGTTTTGTATCTTCTGTAAAGACCGACCCACCCAGACCAAAAGGCGAATCATTAGCTATATCAATTGCATCTGGTTCATCTTTAGCACGTAAAATCATTGAAACAGGACCAAAAAACTCCCAATAATACGCTGGATTTTCAGGGGTTAGATTAGTCAGGATAGTTGGTTGCACAAAAGCTCCTTGACTCGGCACTCTAGCTCCTACTTCAGTAGCAATAGCACCATGTATAACTGCTTGACGAATTTTCTCACGTACTTCTTCAGCAGCTGCCTGTGAGGATAGAGGTGCCAATGTAGTTTCTACATCAAAAGGATTCCCTGCTTTTAGTTGTGCAACACCTTCTGTATAGAGTGTTAAAAATTCATCATAAATTTCATCTACAACGATTATTCTTTTAGATGAAATACATACTTGACCTGCATTTGAATGACGGCCTTTTACTGCCCATTTTACAGTTTCTTTTAATACCGCATCACGCAGAACCACCAATGCATCTGCGCCTCCTAATTCCAATGTGGATTTTTTTAATGCCTGCCCTGCTTGGGAAGCAACAACAGAGCCTGCACCTTCTGAACCTGTTAACGCGACTCCATGTACGCGTGGATCATTCAAGATAGTCTTAATTTGCTGTCTTGTTGCAAAGATATTACTGAAAGTACCTACAGGAAGACCTGCATCTAACATCAATTTTTCAAAAGCTAAAGCACATTGTGGGACATTGGATGCATGTTTGAGAATCAATGTATTACCAGCTGCTAATTGCGGCGCCAAAATGCGTGCAATTTGATAATAAGGAAAGTTCCAAGGCTCAATAGCCAATATAATACCCAAGGGTTCATTAACTAGTGTTGCTTGCCCTTCATTAGGATCAAATGGTAACTGCTCATCAGCCAGTAAAGACTCTGCATTCTGAACGTAATATTCGAAAATACGTGCAGAAATTTCAACTTCTGCCAATGCTTCACTGGTGATTTTACCCATTTCAAGAGTAAGCAAACCTGCGTATCTATTCGCATCTGCACGCAGGAGATCAGCGGCACGTTGCAAAATCACACAACGCTCAGAAACCGATCGATCTTTCCAAGCCAAGAATGCTTGATGAGCGTTTGTGAGGATTTGTTCTACTTCTGTATCACTTGCAACAGGAAAGGTTTTTAGTACTTCACCGTTATAAGGATTAATAGATGCATAAGCCATATTATTTTCCAGATTTTGTAATCAAAAACATACTCTGATTAATTTTGTTACCACCCTATTAGAGTGCTTCTTCGATACCTTCGATCATAAAAACACGATAAGTCGCCCCTTTCAGACGATGTTGTAATGCTTCTTGGTAGGCAGGACTGTGATACCAGTCTCGCGCTGCCGCCATATCAGGAAAGCGTAGAATGACAGCTCCTTCAATTTCATTGCCTTCGAGCACTTCTAATTGACCATAAAAAGCCAATGCTGTTAACTCACGACCTTCACGAGCAAGTGGGGCTTTCTCTGCATACTGCACCAGTTGCTCAGAATCAGAAGTTTGCTCACGGGTAAATACCACATATGCAGACATTGACTACTCCTTATTTTAACAATTGAAGTAATGCTGTGGCGGTTGCAGCAGAAGAGGCGGGATTTTGTCCAGTAACCAGTAAGCCATCTACTTGGACATGCACTTGCCAATCACCCGCTTTAGAATAATGACCACCATTTTCTTTGAGCATGTCTTCGACCAAAAACGGTACAATTTCGGTCAACCCTACAACGGCCTCCTCAGTATTGGTAAAACCAGTCACAGATTTACCGCTGACTAAAGGCATTCCATTACTCTCTTTCACATGACGAAGAACACCCGGGGCATGACAAACTGCTGCAACTGGTTTTCCAGACTGAATCGCCTGTTCAATCAGAGCAATTGAAATCGGATCTTCTGCTAAATCCCACAATGGACCATGCCCGCCCGGATAAAACACTGCATCATAATCAGCAACAGAAATTTCGCTAAGTTTTTGCGTCTGTGCCAATGCTTGCATTGCAGTTGGATCCGCCTCAAAACGATGTGTGGTTTCAGTTTGTGCATCGGCTAAGTTACTTTTCGGATCGAGTGGTGGCTGCCCACCTTGAGGTGAAGCTAGCGTGACTTCAGCCCCGGAATCAATAAAGGTGTAATACGGTGCAGCAAGTTCTTCTAGCCAGAAACCTGTTTTCTCACCAGTATTGCCTAGTTGTGCATGTGAGGTCAGAACGAGTAAAATTTTCATATTATTTCTCTGATAATTTTTAGGATTGGGGGAGCATCGTTACATGATCACATGCCGTGTGGCGTGACCATGACAGATACGCTTGTTTAGAGGCTCGTCTCGAGAATTTGGCGACTGATCTCTAATGAAACATTTTTATGTTCACCTAACTGGGTCAGATTGTGTGATTCGAGTTGCGTAATGATGATCTCAATATCTGTCGCCCCCAATTGATAATCGCTAAGACGAGTTGGCAGTCCGAGTTGCTCAAAGAAGGTTCGAGTACGGGCAATGGCTGCATCAATACGTTGTTCTTCATCACCTTCGACAATCTGCCAGACACGAGTCGCATATTGTAGTAATTTTTCTCGCTTCTCTTGACGACGTACTTGTAGATTGGCCGGCAACACAATTGCTAAGGTACGAGCATGATCAATACCATGTAAAGCCGTGAGCTCATGTCCAATCAAATGGGTCGACCAATCTTGTGGTACACCTGCTCCAATCAGGCCATTCAGTGCCATGCTGGCGGTCCACATTAAATTGGCACGCGTGTCATAATCTGCCGAATCTTCCAAGACTTTCGGTCCAATCTCAATCAGGGTTTGCAATAGACCTTCGGCAAAACGATCTTGTACTTGTGCATTGACAGGGTAAGTTAAGTACTGTTCCATGACATGAATAAATGCATCGACCACGCCATTTGCCAACTGGCGCGTCGGCAAGCTATAGGTTTTATTCGGGTCTAGCACCGAAAATTGCGGAAAAACATAGGGACTGCTAAATGCAAGTTTGGCTTGGGTCGATTTTCGGGTAACTACCCCACCGTTGTTCATTTCTGAACCGGTTGCCGGAAGAGTGAGTACACTGGCAAAAGGCAAAGCTTGGCTAATTTGAGTGCCATGGGTTTCTAAAATTTCCCATGTATCACCTGCATAATTGACTGCTGCTGCAATAAATTTGGTGCCATCAATCACCGAGCCACCGCCGACAGCCATTAAGAAATCAAGCTTTTGTTCACGAATCAGTTCTACTGCTCTCATTAGGGTTTCATAGCTCGGATTCGGTTCGATTCCTCCGAATTCGTGAATTTCTCGTGTACCTAATGCTTCACGCACTTCAGCTAATGTGCCATTTTTACGGGCACTTTCGCCACCATACAGCATTAATACCCGTGCTTCTGCAGGCACATAGTCATTGATTTTGACAATCGTGTCGGCACCAAAAAGAATACGGGTTGGATTATAAAAGTCAAAATTCAGCATATTTTTATCCTCAAAAATCAGTTAATGATTTGAAAAACCACCGTTATTAATCGCGTCAACTATAAAAATTAATCCACACTGCGGTTTTTGCTGTGATCATGCAGCAACTATATACAAAAATAGACCAGTCGTCTATTTATATATAAATTAAAGAAGAAGGCACTGTTGCAAATAGAGATTTGAGTCGATGATGTTCCAATAAAATGGCTAATTAACGAGGTGCTTATTAGCAGTAAGCGATACCCTGAAGAATTCAAAATTGAAGCAGTAAAGCAAGTGACTGAAAAAGGTCATAGTGTGGCTGAAGTTGCCGCACGTTTAGGTACAACCACGCATAGTCTTTATGTCTGGATTAAACGTTATGATCCTCAACAGCCTAAAATCATAGAATCTGGTGATCCACTTGCAGAATTGGCAAAGCTAAAAATGTGTGAGAGTAAAAAATTATCATACTGGTTTACTCTCAACCCTTTGATTTTACGTAGTAAGACCTAAGCTAAAAAAATAAAGACTCATACTGAAGCAATCCAACATGACCTACTAAATTTTTTTAGAGTAATAAAGTTTCATACTTATATGAAGCTTTAGGCTCAATGAGTTAATTTCATCTTATAAGTCTTATAAAAACTAAATAAACAAAAGATTACTTTGTAAGGGCTTTGTTGCACAAACCTATCTGTAAAGGGTTTTTCAGCGATATAATTTTCAAATGAAGAAGCCTGCACACAAAATCTACCGCACAACCAATTGGCCCGCATATAACCGAGCACTCATGAGTCGCGGAAATATTGCCATTTGGTTTGATCCTGCTAC
>NZ_VPDH01000096.1:0-10304 GCF_013417785.1 Acinetobacter sp. YH12227
TTAAGTAAATCACCAAGCACCTGTGAATCACTGACATTATTGGTTGTGAGCTGAATAGCGCGTATTTGTAGGGTTTTGGCATCTATACCAATATGTAGTTTACGCCATTGGCGACGATATTCAGCTCCATGTTTCTTGCGTTTCCATTCGCCCTCACCTAGAAACTTCATGCCTGTAGAGTCTACGAGTAGATGCAGCCCATCGCTACTTTTTTGGTAGCTGATTGCAATATCAATATGCTTTTGTCTTCTACAAAACGTACTGTAATCTGGTGCGGTCCAATTTAATCCGCAAAGTTTAATCAGACTTTGCACAAAGCCAGTAACCATACGTAAAGACAGACGGAATAAGGATTTAATCATTAAGCAGCATTGGATAGCTGCGTCGGAGTAGGTTTGATTTCGCCCTTGTTTGCCTTTTGATGGCGCATACCATTGCGTAGCAGGATCAAACCAAAGGGCAATATTTCCGCGACTCATGAGTGCTCGGTTATATGCGGGCCAATGGGTTGTGCGGTAGATTTTGTGTGTAGGCTTCTTCATTTGAAAATTATATCGCTGAAAAAGCCTTTACAGATAGATTTGTGCAACAAAGCCGTTTAAAACTTAATTTAAACTGGGTAGATTTATTTTAGTAAAGGTGGCTTTGTTTAAAGTCAGCTTACGGCTTTGTATTATTAAAAAATCATCGGAAAGGAAAAGGTTTGGAAACTAGAAAATTTAAAATAGAGATCCTTGCATTATTAATTTCAACAGGGATGATTGGGGAGGTTAATGCTTCTGCACAATCAAACAAAGTTTTAAATGTTGCTTTCGAAGCTCCAGATGATGGCTTTGATATGGTTAAAACGTATAATTACTACAGCGGTAATATCGCTGAGGCGATTTTTGAGCCTTTACTTAAATATGACTATCTTGCTAGACCTGTGGTTCTTGTGCCAAATACCATTGAGGCTATGCCAAAAATTGAGCAGGAAGGTAAGGTCTATACCTTTAAAATTAAGCGTGGCATATACTTTTCTAATGATGCGGCATTCAAAGGTAGGAAACGCGAGCTAGTTGCACAAGACTATATTTATTCAATTCAACGTATACTTGATCCAGCTAATCGATCACCGACTTACTCATTCATTGATGGCAAAATTTTAGGTGGTGATGAAGCTGTTGCTAATGCCAAAAAAACTGGAAAGTTTAACTATGATGCTCAGATCGCTGGGCTTAAAGCGATAGATCCATATACTTTACAAATAAAACTCACACGACCTGATTATAATTTTCAATATATCTTAGCTTATGTCACTTTTGGTGCGACAGCGAAAGAAGTCGTTGCATTTTATGGCAATAAAATTGCGCAGCATCCTGTAGGTACTGGGCCTTATCAAATCAGTAAATATGTACCACGTAGCAAAATTGAGCTGATTGCCAATCCAAATTATCGTGGTTTTGTTTGGAATTTTAAGTCCACCGGTACTGCATGGGATAACCAATTAGTCAAAGAAATGTCAGGCAAAAAAATGCCACAAATTGGTAAAGTTTCGGTCAGTATCATTGAGGAAGAGCAATCGCGTTGGTTGGCGTTTAAAACTGGCCAACTAAATTTTGATAAATTGACATCAAATGCAGTACCTCAGGCTTTAGATGGAAATAAGCTTAAACCTGATATGCAAAAGCAGGGAATCAAGCTTTATCCAAACAAAGACGCAGAAATCACCTATACCATGTTCAATATGCAAGATCCTATTGTAGGTGGGACAAGTTTGGAAAAAATTGCTTTGCGTCGTGCAATTAGCATGTCATATAACCAAGCAGAATCTATTAAACAGTTATACCAAGGGCAAGCAGTTAAAGCTGAAATGTTCTTACCTGAAGGGGTCAGTGGATTTAATCCAAATTATAAGAGCAGTATTGGATATAACCCATTGTTAGCTAATAAGTTACTGGATCGTTTTGGTTACAAGAAGGCCGCAGATGGATACCGAAATTTGCCAAATGGCAAGCCTTTAACCCTCAAAATTAATACTGAAAATAGCTCAAAGTCTGTAATCCAGTCTGAGTTGTGGAAAAAGAATTTAGATGCGATAGGGATTCGAGTTGAATTTAAAGTAAGTAATTTTGCAGATAATTTAAAAGAAGCGATGCAGTGTAAATATATGATGTGGGGCGGTGCTTGGATTGCAGATTATCCTGAGGGTGAGAATTTCGCCCAATTGTTATATGGGCCGAACTCAGGGCAAGGTAATTTAAGTTGTTATGAATCTAAGGCTTATGATGCCTTATATAAGCAAGCGACAGCATTACAGCCAAAGCAGAGAACACCTCTTTATGAAAGGATGAATCGACAAATTGAAGCAGATAATCCTTGGATTATTCATTCAACCCGTTTACGCAATTGGCTTATTCATGCTGAAGTACAAGGCTATAAAACACATCCTATGATGAATACGAGCTGGCAATATCTAGATATTCAGCCAACTAAATAATAATTTTTCGGGATAAAAATGAAGCAAAATTTGAAACTTAATTTAAAAGCGTTCGGTACGACATTTTTAGTTGGGGGGATGTTGCTTGCAGCGACCAGTTTTACTCAAGCAAAAAATCCTGCTGATCCAAATAAAGTTCTGCGCTATATCTTTCCAGTGGCGGAAACAGGTTTTGACCCAGTAGGCGTACATGACCTGTATTCGGCGCACGTTAATACTTCAATTTTTGAAACTTTATTTACGTATGACTATTTAGCATCGCCTGCAAAATTAGTTCCCAAAACTGCTACAGCTATGCCACAAGTCAGTGCAGATGGCCTGACCTATACCATTCGCTTACAAAAAGGGATCTATTTTGCTGACGATCCAGTTTTTAAGGGTAAAAAACGTGAATTAACAGCCGCAGACTACGCTTACTCATTTAAACGTTTACTAGATCCTAATCTACGTTCTCCAAACAGTTGGTTGTTAGATGGGCGTATTGAGGGGATGGATGCAGTCCTCGAACAAGCAAAAAAAACAGGAAAGTTTAACTATGATGCTCCGGTTTCTGGGCTTCAAACCCCTGATCGTTATACATTGGTTATTCGTTTAAAGGCGCCAGATCAAAATTTTCCAATGTTGTTAGCGCATCAACCTGCATCGGCTATGGCACGTGAAGTTATTGAAAAATATCGAGACAAAGCGGGCTTTGTAATGGGGAGACCAGTTGGAACAGGCCCTTATATTTTAACGCGTTGGACACCCGGCTCACGGATCATTTTAAAAGCGAACCCGAACTATCGTGGTTTTGTTTGGAACTTTAAAGCATCAACTGCACAAGACCAAAAAATTGTCGATGCAATGAAAGGCAAGCAAATGCCTCAAATTGGTGTCGTTGATATACAAGTCATGGAAGAATCCCAGTCTCGATGGTTAACCTTTGCAAAAAACGAGGCAGACCTACTTGTTTTAGATGGTGATTTATCCGTTCAAGCCTTAAAGGATGGGCAGTTGAAGCCTGAGTTAGAGAAGAAAGGCATCCAGATGTCACGAATCTCTGATCCATCCATTGATTACCATTATTGGAATATGCAAAACCCAGTTGTTGGTGGTTTTAGCAAAGAAAAAATTGCCTTACGTCGTGCCATGGCAATGGCCTATTCGGCAGATAATCAAATTAAAGTGTTGATGAATGGTGATGCACAAAAATTACAAGCGCCAATTCCTTTAGGCGTTGCTGGTTTTGATCCACACTATAAGTCGAGCATTCCTTATTCTGTTAAAGCCGCAAATTTATTGTTGGACCGTTATAACTACAAAGTTGGTGCTGATGGATGGCGGACATTGCCGAATGGTAAACCATTGATTATCGAGATGACGCTGTCAGGAAATAGTAGTCGTAGTCAGCAACTTGGTGAGTTTTGGAAGAAAACATTAGATGGTATTAACATCAAAATGACCACAAAATCTATGCCTTTTGCCGAAGCATTAAAAGCCGAAAAACAATGTAAAACGATGTTTAAAGCCTCAGCTTGGATTGCAGATTATCCTGATGCTGACAACTTTATGCAGTTGTTCTATGGCAAAAATATCAACGTGACAAACAATGGTTGTTCAAAAATACCTGAATACGATCGTTTATATGAACAAACACAGCGCATGAAGCCCGGCCCTGAAAGGAATGCTGTTTATCGCAAAATGGCTCGAATTTTAGAAGTATACATGCCTGTACAAATTAACTATGCACGTTACAGAACAGTTTTGTCTCAACCGCGTGTTATTGGCTATAAAAAGCATCCTGTTCTAGCAACAGAATGGATGTACATCGATATTGACCCTAAGAAATAAAATGGAATAAAACTGGAGAAATTATGAAAAGCAACTTTATGCAATTGACCACGCTGAGTGTGTTAATGATGGGTGGTAGTCAGCTCGTTCATGCAGCAGATACAACACGTAGCACTTTGCCAAAATTCCAAGCCAAAGATATTCCTGCTTTATGTGATGCAAATATTAAAAAAATTCAAAATGACTTAAGTGCTTTTGAGCAAAAAGATATTAAGAAAAATGCAAAAGCGGCTCCAGTTCTTGCCGAATGGGATCAAGTCTTTTCAAAATTTGAAGATTTCTATGGACCGATTGGACTTTATAGTAATGTAGACCCTGATGAAGCTTTGCGTAAGGCCGCTGAAGATTGCGAAATTAAAATCAGCGAATTCCAAACATCAGTTTTTCAAAATCCAAAGCTTTATGAGCAAATTAAAAAATTAAAAACAAATGATGAAATTGAAAAAAAATATCGTCAGGATATTTTAGATAGTTTTGAAAATACTGGCGTTCAGTTAACAGCAGAAAAGCGTGCTCGCTTAAAAGCGATTTTTGATGAATTAGCGAAAATTGAACAAGAATATGCGCGTAATGTACGTGATAATGCTGAAAAACTTGAATTTACACCTGCCGAATTAAAGGGTTTACCTGACAGTTATATCTCAGGTTTAAAGAAAAATGAAAAAGGCAATTACTTATTAGGATTTGAGTATCCTGAATACCGTCCTTTTATGGAACTGGCTGAAAGTGATGATGCGCGTAAGCGTTATCAAACAGCATTTACACGCCGTGGTACTGAAAAAAATCTTGGCTTATTAAAACAAGCGATGGATTTACGCTATGAAATTGCACAATTATTCGGTAAGAAAAGCTATGCAGAGTGGGTGTTACAACATCGCATGGCCAAAGACCCTGCAACGGTAAATAAATTCCTTTCTGAAGTACATGCAACGGTTGCTCCACTTGAGAAAAAAGAAGTACAAACCTTACGTGAATTCAAAGCGAAGACTTTAAAAATACCTGTAGAAAAGGCTGAAATTAATCGTTGGAGCGAAGCATATTGGAGTGAAAAGCTTCGCAAAGAAAAGTATGAAGTAGATCAAGAGAAACTTCGTGACTATTTCCCAACACAAGCTTCACAGGAATGGATTTTTGCAATTTCATCTGACTTATATGGTATTGATTTCCAACCGGCGAAAGTCGATGTCTGGCAAGATGAAGTTGAATATTATGATGTAAAAGACAAAAAAACGGGTGAAATGCTAGGTGGGTTGTATATCGATAAATATCCACGCAAAGGCAAATATGGTCATGCTGCAGTTTGGGGTGTTAAAGGTGGCAGTACACTAACCAATCGTAAACCAATTTCTGCATTGGTAACCAACTTTAACCGTAAAGGGTTAAATAGTGATGAGTTGGAAACTTTTGTACATGAATTTGGGCACGCACTGCATGGCATCTTGTCAAATACACGTTTTGCATCTCAATCAGGCACCTCTGTAGAGCGTGATTTTGTTGAAGCACCATCTCAGATGTATGAAGAGTGGGCACGCCGCAAAGAAACATTATCGACATTGGCAAACTACTGTAAACCCGCATGTCCTCGTGTTGATGACGCTTTAATCAGTAAATTAAATGCAGTGCATAGTTATGGTCGTGGTTTGCATTATGCCCGTCAAACTTTATACGCACAGTTTGATATGGCTTTACATTCTACCGATGCTTTAAAAGTTCAACCTTTAGAAGTTTGGAAAAAGATGGAAGGTGCAACTGCTTTAGGATACGTGCCTACGACTGAATTCCCTGGGCAATTTAACCACATTATGGGCGGCTATCAGGTGGGTTACTACGGTTATATGTGGTCTGAGGTGATGGCTCTAGACATGCTTTCTGCATTTGGTGACAACCTCAATAATCCAGAAGTTGGTCAGCGTTATCGCAAGACGATTTTATCCCAAGGTGGCCAATATGAAGCTGAAAAAATCGTACATGACTTCTTAGGTCGTAAACCCGATAACAAAGCTTTCTTTGACGAAATTACAGGTCAACGAGTTAAGTAGGGACGACGCTTATGCTGGCATATATTATTCGACGGATATGGCAGATGATCCCAACAATGTTGGGTGTCGTTCTGCTTATATTCTTCCTATTTAACTGGGTTGGGGGCGATCCTGCATATATTTTGGCAGGTAAAATGTCGAACCCCGAACAAATTGAAAATATCCGTCAACAATTGGGCGTCGATCAACCCTATTACGTGCAATTGTGGATTTTTATTAAGCAAATTTTGACTTTTGACTATGGTTTAAGTTGGAGTACAGGCGAGTCTGTGTCAGATATTATTCTGACCCGATTGGGTCCTTCACTGACGATTCTTATTCCACTTACTATTTTACAAACTATTATTTCAATTGGCTTAGCTTTGGCTGTGGCATCGGTACGAGGCAGTTTGACTGACCGTATGATCATGATGCTTTGCACCATTGGTATGTCCATTAGTATTTTGGTTTATATCATTGTTTTTCAATATGTATTTGCATATCAATTGAGTTGGTTTCCGGTACAGGGTTGGAGCGATAATTTTGGTGAAAACCTCTTCAAGTACGCCTTACTACCAATTTTAATTATGTTGGTCGTGAGTATTGCACCAACCTTACGTTTGTACCGTAGTTTTGTTTTGGATGAAGTAAATCAAGATTATGTACGGACAGCGCGTGCCAAAGGTGTCGGTGAAAGTCGCATCTTGGGTGTACATGTCTTAAGAAATGCCTCAATTCCAATTATCACTGATGTGATGTCTAGTTTGCCTGCATTATTGATTGGTGCTTTTCTTATTGAACGTTTTTTTGGTATTCCTGGAATTGGTCGTGAAGTCATTATTGCGGTAGAGCGTAGTGATTTCCCAGTGATTAAAGCGATCACGGTTTATGTTGCAGCAGCCACCATGATTTTTAACTTACTAGCGGATTTGATTTATAAAATTGTCGATCCTCGCGTTCAGTTGAAGTAGGTGACATATGCTAGGGACTTTAATTAAAAGAAAAGAAGTATCTAAACCTTCATCATCTACGGGCTTGTGGAAATTGGCAATGCGTCGCTTAAAAGCGGATCGAATTGCCATGATTTCACTATTTGTTGTGCTGTGCTATTTCGTTGTTTTGGTTTTGTCGATGACAGGTTTAGTTGCATCGAACTGGAATAAAGAAGTTGCTGAGAGTTACGCACCACCAACATTTATGGGAGCACCGCAAGAAGCTGCAAAAAAAGTTGAAACAACAGCAGCACAGGCATTACCTGAAAACCCTGTAGATCCATTGAAAGATGTGATTGCCGAATTGAATGCTGAAATCGCTGCGGGAAAGGGTGAATCATCAGCAATTGATTATTATGGTGTTGTAGACCCGTTAGCTGAAGATATGAAAGCGATAGATCAGCAACTGGGTGGGCATTTATTAGATCAACAAAGCGAGTTGAAGCAGACGTTACTTTTTGGTGCAGATAAGTGGGGACAAGACGTTCTACAAAAGACCATTAAAGGAGCTGAAACCTCGATTATTGTTGGGGTTGTTGCTGCGTTATTGGCAGTCGTGATTGGGACGATACTTGGTGCAATTTCCGGTTATTTTGGTGGTTGGGTCGACGACATATTGAACTGGTTTTACAACATTTTCACGTCTATTCCATATTTACTGTTGGTGTTGGCTATTGCAGCTGTCCTACAACAGAAGGGCATTATGTCGATTGTGTTGATTTTGGGACTCACTGGATGGACTGGGGTGTATCGTTTAATTCGCGCTGAGTACATGAAACATACTTCGCGTGAATATGTACTTGCCGCGAAGGCTATTGGGGTAAGTCATTTTAGGCGTATCTTTGTGCATATTTTCCCGAACGTTAGTCATATTGCATTAGTACAAATTTCAATTTTGGTTGTGGCATTTATTAAGTCTGAAGTCATTTTAAGCTTCTTGGGTTTTGGTGTTCCTGTAGGCGTAGTGTCTTGGGGGAGTATGCTCAATGAAGCCCAAAGTGAGCTGATTTTAGGTAAGTGGTGGCAATTGATTGCTGCTTCGGTAGCGATGGCTATATTGGTTACCGCTTTTTCAATGTTTACTGATGCATTACGTGATGCATTAGATCCAAAAATAAAATAAGGGGTAGAGGATGACTGAGCAAAATCAATCTGTTAAGCCGACACTCCTGAGTGTAAAAAACCTCAAAGTGAGTTTTAAGGGCGAAAATAAAACCTATATTGAGACTGTAAAAGGAATTTCTTTTGATATTCCTGCCAATACCACAGTAGCGCTCGTTGGCGAGTCAGGTAGTGGTAAATCGGTCACCTCTTTGGCGACAATGGGTCTGTTACCCAAAGAGCAAAGCCGTATTGATGAATCGAGTAAAATTCTGTTTGAGGGAAAAGATTTACTGAGTTTGTCACCACGTGAGATGCGCGCTATCTGTGGTAAGGATATTGCGATGATTTTCCAAGAACCCATGTCTTCATTAAATCCGGTATTTACGGTTGGTGATCAAATTGCAGAGGTTCTACGTTTGCATTTGGGTATGGGACGTAAGCAGGCACGTACTCGAACTTTAGAACTGTTAAAAGAAGTTGGTATTCCTTCACCTGAAACAAAAATTGATGCTTATCCAAGTCAAATGTCGGGAGGACAGCAACAGCGTGTCATGATTGCAATGGCAATTGCATGTGAACCGAAGTTACTCATTGCAGATGAACCAACCACGGCACTTGATGTGACAATTCAAAAACAAATTTTAGATTTACTTGAAACCCTGCAAAAAAAGCGTGAAATGTCGATGCTGTTCATTACACATGATTTGGCGTTAGTAGGTGAAATTGCAGATCAAGTCATTGTAATGCGGCATGGTGAAATTCGTGAACAAGGCACTGTCACGGAAGTGTTAGAAAATCCACAAGATATTTATACTCGTGCCTTACTCAAGTGCCGCCCACAAATGTCAGAACGACCTTTAAAGTTGCCGATGATTAGTGATTTCATGCGTCAAAATGGTGATCAGTTGATAGAAGATGTGCATCTTTCAGATGATACTAAACGCCAACGCAGTCGTGGTTTAACAGGAGATGAGCAGATTATTTTAGATGTTAAAGATCTAAAAAAATCGTTTTATAGTCGTAAAGGTCTGTTTGGTAAAGACGAATTTCAAGCAGTCAAAGGCGTTTCTTTTCAGCTTGCGAAAGGTAAAACTCTAGGTTTGGTTGGTGAGTCTGGTTCAGGAAAAACTACGATTGGCTTATTGTTGATGCGTTTGCAAGAAGCGACAGGTGGACAGGCGTTGTTTGAAGGCAAAGATATTTTGTCGATGAGTGAGAAAGAATTTAATCAGTATCAGCGCAAGATACAAATTATCTTCCAAAATCCATATGCATCATTAAACCCTCGCTTTACCGTGGGCCAAATACTGATGGAGCCGATGTTGGTTCATAACATTGGTAAAGATGATGCTGAACGTGAGCAAATGGCTTTTGATTTACTCGAACGTGTGAGTTTACCAGCACAAGCTTTTTATCGTTATCCGCATGAATTTTCAGGTGGGCAACGTCAGCGGATTGCGATTGCGCGTTGTTTAACTTTAAAACCTGAAATTTTGATTTGTGATGAATCTGTCTCTGCACTTGATGTATCAGTACAGGCGCAAGTTTTGAATTTACTGCAAGATTTACAAGATGAATTTGGCTTAAGTTATATATTTATCTCGCATGATTTATCTGTAGTGAAATATATTTCAGATCAAATTATGGTAATGAATCATGGTGATATTGTTGAAATTGCTAACTCTGATGTCTTGTATCAGAGTCCGCAACATGAATATACCAAGCGTTTGTTAAATGCAATTCCACAGTCGACAGAACGTAAGCGTCCGCTGAACACACCTTATGAATTCATCCTATAAGCCTTAATTTAGTCCCCACTTAAAAACAAGTGGGGACTAAAATTTATGACTACAAATCACCAGACATCCATCGCATCTCTTG
>NZ_VPDH01000097.1:0-10299 GCF_013417785.1 Acinetobacter sp. YH12227
TGATGCCATTTTTCTTTATACTGTCACTGAGGCAGGTTGGACATTTGATTTCTAGAGTTATTTGCATTTCTCTATTTTATCAAAATTCAACCTGCTTTTTTTCAGCATACTTTTTGAAACACCACCATTTTTTATACTTAGATGACTCAATTTAGGACAAACAATGACGCAATTATATTTAGCAGGTCAAGGTTTAACCCACGCTGATTCAAGCATTGACTACCCTCGGCCTGATCGTTTGATACATGGTAATCCTAAACGAGAAACCCAAAGCTTATATGCTCATGCCAATATGGACTGTGGTATATGGCAATGTGAAGTCGGGGCATGGAATATTCATTTTGCCAACAACAAACAAGAATTCTTTCAAGTTATTGAAGGCGTAGTTCGTATACACGACCAAGAAGGCACATATATAGAAGTGAAAGCTGGAAATGCAGGCGTAATTCCACCCGGTTTTATCGGCACTTTCGAAGTAGTAGAAACTGTAAAAAAATACTTTGTAGTCGTTGAAGTTTGATCGCCCAAGATATTTTTTTTCAAAAATATCTTTTAAAAATGTTGTTTGTAACCTTGCTGTAAGACTTGTAACTCAAAACTACCGCATAAAATTAATATCAATTACTTAATGTATTTCTGTTCGTAAATTAAACATTTCATAACATGATTTCACCCCCCTATTTAAGATTAATCCGTACATTGAAAGCAAGATGAATCCTTTAGATTCATTGCTACTTTCTTTTTTACTAACTAAAGGTGATCACTATGGTAGCCGCAAAAAAGACAACTGAAAAAGATGAGAAAAAGACAGCGAAAACTACGGCAAAAACTGTAAAAAAAAATGAGGATAAAGCAAAAAAATCAGCTAAAGCATCGAGTAAAGATTCAAACAAAGTAACAAAGAAAACTGCTGAAAAAAAATCTAAGGACAGCACTTCTAAAAAAGAAGCTGCAACTAAAGATGAAAAAGTAAAAGCTAAAAAATCTGCGTCAACTAAAAGTTCGCCGAAATCTAAAGCCAACAAAAAAGAGGCCCCTAAAAAAGCCACCACATCAAAGACAAGCACTAGGGTTAAAGAGGAAAAGCCAAAAGCTGAGAAGAAAACAACCAAAAAATCTTCAACAGAAAAGAAAACGGATGCTAAGGCAAGCAAGTCTAAGGGAGAAAAACCCAAGACGACCAAAGCCAAATCTACCAGCAAAAAGACAAAATAAAAAAGTAGCCCCAACTGGGGCTACTTTTTTAGCTTAAGGTTGAAATAGAGTAAGGTTGTAATGGAGTGAATATGAATAAGAAATCCATCCCCACACCTAAGCGTGTATCTCGCGTTCATTCCAATAGTTTTGATTACAGTCTAGATTTTAAAAAAATAAATTTTCGCGAACACCCTGAACTTTATAGAATTGGACGTGGTGAACAAGGTGTATTACTCGTAGAGCCTTATAAATCTGAAATTTTGCCCTATTGGCGATTTGCTAATGAAGAAAAAGCCATCGAAAGCAGTACCAAAATTTGGCAGCTCTTTGAAGAGTATTTGGGCGCTGAAGATTTTGTCGGTGCAGATATGGCACGTAAATTTTTACAGATGGGTTTTACACGTGCACGTCGCTATGCTAACCATAAAGGTGGTAAAAAATATGAGGGTCCAGTCCCTGATGATAAAAAGGGTTTAAGTGGTGCACAAGGACGCGAAGAACTTCCAAGACAAAAAGAGGATCCCGTAAAAGCTGCTGCTGCACGAGTATTTAAACAAAAATGGGATGAAGCTAAAATTCATCCCATGTATATAGAGCAAAAAGCAAAATTTTTAGATTTTATACAAAGCAAAATTAAGTGAGTATCCATTTAAGATGCAGAGCATGTTGCTTGCGGATCAGTTTTAGCAACGTAAATACAGTTTCGACCATTGTTTTTCGCCGCATATAAGGCATGGTCTGCAGCATCAAGAAAACGTTGATAATCTGGATGACCATCGTACAGCACACAGCCCACACTCACTGTAAAATTAAATTGTTGTCCTTGAGCCGTGCGAATTAAACCCTGTTCAATATAGCGTCTTACATTTTCTGCAATACTCATTGCACGATCAACTTCAGTATCCACCAACAATAATAAAAATTCTTCCCCCCCAATACGGAAAGCATAATCACTGCCTTGACTAAATCGCTGTAAAGCTTCGGCAATAAATTTCAGTGCCAAATCCCCTGCCGCATGGCCAAATTTATCATTAATACTTTTAAAATAATCTGCATCAAAAGCCAACAATGACAAAGGTGTATGGTTTTGACGTGCAAAACTAATTTCACGAGAGACAATGGTATTTAAATAACGCCGATTGAGAAGTTGCGTCAATGAATCATTGCCTGACTCAATGTACTCTGCCACTTGGAATAATTGATCAACCAAATGCTGAATTTCACGGTTTAATTCACGTATATTTTGGATCACCTGTTGTAGCTGATCCCTGTCCATCATTTGCATGGCTTGCTGCGTTAGCTCATCCACTTGATAAATTCGATCAATAATCAACTGCACTTGTTCAGACCCTGAAAATGCATAAGATGCTTTATGAATAAACCATAAGCCAAATTCAGATTTTGAGAACAACGGGTGATAAAAACCTAAGCTTCCAGAGAATATTTTAAACATCAGTTCATTTTCCCAATCGAGTAATGAACCACGTTGTTTATCTTTATGTACAGCAACATCTTGCATCGCTGAAAATAAGCGATAGTTGTGCTTTATTTCCTGACTTTTTTCTGTGTTCGCTTCATAAGAACGACACATAATTTCAGTACTGAAGCCCATGATCTGCACAATGTAGCTACACATATGCAGATTTTGTTGTTCTGATTTCTGCTCTAATATTTCAAAAACATTACGTTCAATTTCACGCACTCCTCGCATGATTAACCATGATGGAATACCCACACGTGCATGTACAACACCGACTTTTTGCTGGCGTTTTACAGACTGTTCATAGTGGGTATTCATTGCAACCTGAAAGGTTTCAAGCAACCATTTACGAAGTGTATCTATTAGTCTTTTTTGAATAATATCGTCTTTAAAAAATTCGGCAGATTCAGGCTCTTTCACCATTTGTTGATAAAAAACCGTTACCAAATATTCAACATGTTCTTCAATAAATTTGAAAGCCGCTTGATGTTCTTTAGCAGTATATTGCTCACAAATATTCTTCCAAGTCTGACACAGACCTGTAATACATTCTTGATTCATGGGAGATAGACCACAGCGGCATAAAAGCTAGAGATGATACCGTGCTTTACTTACATAAAAAAACATATTTAAATGAATCATCAAGTTTTATCTATCTTAAAAATTAATAGAAGAAGGTATAACTCAATTTAAATTTGTCCCAATCCTTCGTGTCTTGTTGTTGATATTCATAACCCAGCCTTAACGCATTTTGCTGATTAAGCAGGTATTGAACTTGAGCATTAATTTTTAAATTCCACTGATGCAAATCTTCCCAATAAGGTAATTCTGCTTGTAGCAAGGTATTGACTCGCTCTGACCAGATATTTTGACAACCCAATGTTGGACCAATACCAGCACGCCAACCTTTATCCAGTGCTTTGCCAACTTGAAATTGCGTTTGGGTTTGCACATAGCATAAATGAGTCCTTGCCTGATCTGCCCAACTGTAGCCTGACTGTGCTTTTAGCTCAGCCACTCCATGTTGCTCAGTTTCACTGAATTGACCTTGATCAACGGAAGCTTGCTGCCAACCCAAATTAAAACCCCAACTCAATGGCGTTTTAAACGGTGTAATCGGGTTATATGAATTAACTGACAGAAAATCAAAACGACTGAGCTTTAACATGTCTTCACGGTACTCAATAGAACCGTTCCAAAACATCAGTTGTGTCCCTATACGAAAACCACCTTGCGGATCAATCAAGTCGTGATAGGCCTCACGATGACTCAACTCAAGGAACTGTTCACCTTGTACTTCACCAAGCGCTACATCGAAAGTACGCGCGTGATGACCTTTTACTGGATCTAGGCTCGGAATAGCAGGCTCAATCCGTTGTTTTTCAATATCTGATTGACTACGTAATGCCAATATTTGACGAAGTCTTGGTTGCGCAAATTCAGCATCAACTTTACGACCAATCAATTGTAAATATAAATGGTCATAAGCCATTTCTAAAATTTTAGCTTGTTGTTGCTTACTATAAGTACCAATTACATTTTGTATCTTAGCTGGTTCAACGAGTGAGAGTCGCTGTGCTTCTCGCGCTAAGTGATAACCATGTTGCTGTGCCTGAGATAATAATTGCGTTTCTAAGGCTGGACGGTAAATTGCAGCTTTAATTAAACCTTGTTTATCAACTTCTTTAATCGTTTCGACTGGGATTGAGGCAACCTTGAATTGTTCTTTTAAATTTGAACTTGGTCGAACCAAATCAATTAAACCCAAAAGTCGATAAGCACAATTATCACTAGCAAAATAATATGGAAAACTCACCTGCTGCATTTCCCATATATGTTTTACCAAGAAACTGGTTTCTTGCTCCGTTAGAGCCAGTTCATACTCCCACAAATCACGACTTTCAAAATCACCATATTCTTTTACTTTTCGATAATAAGGCATGAGTGAATATTCACCAGGATACTGGCCCGTTAATCCTTTCCATGCATATGACCAGTTATCTTCTCCAGCAACAGTAGCCGCATAGTTAATTGCGTAAGAAACCAGATTTAATTCTTTTTGATCTTTGGGATCAAGGCGCAATAATGTATGACCAAACATTGAGCTTGGATTACCCATAAAGTCCGTAGCATAGATTAAAGTGGCTTTATAAGGCCTGATTTTACCGAACCATTCATCAAGTTCAGGGCATGTCACTGGTGGTAATTGATCATTTGAAATATTCAGTTGCTGCATTAACCACTGGCTTCGTGCAGGAAATTTACAACGAATCGATTGATTCGGTTCTGCACTTTGAAACAAAGCTTGAATATCCGCATTTAATTCAGCATGAGCATCATTACGGCCATTTTCAGCAAGAAAATAGCCTGAATAGGTAACTTCACTTTGTCCTTTATTATCGGTATATAGCAGTCTTTGCCAACTGATGTGCTCTGACAATTTTTTAAATTGAGCAATTTGAAGATAATGCTGTATCTCAGCAGGATTTAAATTATCGATCTGCTGTGCATAAATCATGCTCGGAATAATAAAGGTACAAAATAAAGCAATTGATTTCATTCAGTTATATTCAAATCCATTTTTATATATTTTGGGTAATAAAAAACCCTGCCATAAGACAGGGTTTTATAAGCATCAATTAAACGTATGCTTTAAGTACATCGTCTTTCGCCATTACACTTTGTAATGATGCAAGCACTTGTAGAGAAGACTGGTTTTCTGCTGAGTAAATTTCAGCAAAATTTGCTTTAGATACAGCAAAGAAACGTGCTTTATCGGTAGATTGAATATTTAGAAGTTCAGCTAGAACGTTTAGGCTCTCACCTTGGCCAACCGCCATATCACGCGCTAGTGATTCAGCGTTTTCATTGGTAAATGTTACTGCTTGAGCAGTCACTGTACCTGTACCGCTACAACCTAAGGTACCAAAAGTAATACCTAGTAGCTGGTTAGTAAAAATGCCGTTTGTCGTTGCAGCTAAAATTTTAGGAATTTTACCTGATTGACCAGCCCATACTTGAGAACCAACACCACAACCTACGTCACGGTCAGCAAATGCTGCTGTAGAACCTGCCGCTACAACGGCAGCTAAAGCTAATTTTTTTAACATAGCACTTCTCCAGGGAATTATATTCCATTGTTTTTAATTATTAAAACATGTGTAATTTTTATTACACGAGTTTAGATTAGCGTGATATTTCAGATAACGCAAAACTTTTTATCTAAAACATCATATTAACAATAAGACCCTGATTTAACTATTTTTTTAACTTCCAAACACCTTTTTCATCACGATTTCCAAGGATTTTTAGCACCAAAACCAGGCTTAAAAGTAGCAATAAATACCAAGAACCTAATTTGCCCCAGCCCACAATGTGCCATGCGTCAACCTGACTTGGGTAGAGCCAAATTTTATAAAAAGTACTGATGTTTTCTGCAATCCAAATAATAAATGCCAATAACAATAAAACCGGTAACATCGGAAGTTGTATTTGATGATGTTGTAATTGAAAACGTAACTTAGTCTTCCAAAAAATCACACCACTCCAAACAAAAAGGAGTAAACGAATATCTGGCACAAAAAATTTGGTCATAAAATTCAAATATGACAACACTGCCAAAGCCAACATATTGCTAAATCGTGGTAAGGCAATAAATGAAACCTGATATAAACGCAAAGAACGTGCGAAAAAACTTCCCACAGCTGAATACATAAATCCAGCAAACAAAGGCACAGTTAAAATTTTAAACACTGCTGGCTGTGGATATTGCCATGAAGCAATTTGGGGATGGGTTAGAAAAATTTCCATGCCCATAGCCAGAATATGAAACAGCGCAATTACTTTTGCTTCAGCCCAAGATTCCAATTTGAGATAAAGCAAACACGCCTGAATAAGCAGCGCATAAAACAATAAATAATCGTAGCGGAAAAAGCCAAAATATTCTTGACTACCCATTGAGGCTGTCAACGCAAATGCTATGAGTAGTAATATCCCAAATAAGGCAGCCGAAGCTGCCTTATATGAGAACTCAAAACATGATTTTAAAATGCTGATCACGGTTGAATCCTAAACCCTAATTCCTAAGCGTGTAGACTGTTACTTAAAGGTACTTCGCACTGTATTCGTGGACAGTATCAACGAACGCTTTCGGATTTGCAGGATCTACCCATTGGGTAATACCATGACCTAGGTTTGCAACATAACCGGTTTTTTCACCATTGGCATAAGCATCATCCAACATGGCACGTGTCGCTTTAGCAATCGCATCAGGTGAACCATAAAGCGTTGCAGGATCTAAATTACCTTGCAAGGCTGCACGACCATTCACTGTTTGACGTGCCACATGCAGTGGTGTTGTCCAATCGAGACCAAATGCATCTGCACCTGTTGCGACCATTGGCTCAAGCCATTGACCACCACCTTTGGTGAATAAAATCACAGGGACTTTACGACCATCTTTTTCACGTTGTAAACCTGCAACAATCTTTTGCATATAGTTCAGTGAAAATTCAATGTATTCACGGTGTGCTAATGCCCCACCCCAACTATCAAAAATTTGAACAGCTTGTGCACCAGCATCAATTTGCGCATTTAGATATTCAATGACTGCATCCGCTAATCGATCTAATAATGCATGTAAAACTTCAGGCTGTGCATACATCATTTGTTTGGTGAAACGGAAGTCTTTACTTGAACCACCTTCAACCATATAAGTTGCCAATGTCCAAGGACTACCCGAGAAACCAATCAGTGGAACTTGACCACCCAATGCAGAACGAATCGTAGATACTGCATTCATTACATAGTCTAAATCAGACTTAGCATTGAATTTTGGTAAGTTAGCAACATCTTGCTCGGTACGAATGGTTTTATGGAATTTAGGGCCTTCACCCGCTTCAAAATATAATCCCAAACCAAGTGCATCAGGCACGGTTAAAATATCTGAAAACAAAATTGCTGCGTCTAAATCATAACGACGCAAAGGCTGTAAAGTCACTTCACAAGCTAATTCTGTATTTTTACAAAGAGATAGGAAATCACCAGCTTGGCTACGTGTTTCACGATACTCAGGTAAATAACGGCCTGCCTGACGCATCATCCACACCGGAGTTGCATCTACCGGTTCACGTAATAAGGCACGCAAGAAACGATCATTCTTTAAGGTCGTCATTCACTTTCCCAACTATATTTGACATTGCAATCATCATAACAAAAAGGTCGTAAATTTAATAACTTCTCATGCATTTAAAAACCGATCACCTTTAGTGCCAAAAATGATATTTACACAAAACAAATACTGCATCTCCACTTTTTTTCTGTAATACTTAGCCAGATTTTTTATACACAGTAAATGAATAATTCTTAAGGTTGAATTACATGTTCGTTCGCACAATGCTCGCTTTGAGCCTAAGTTGCATATTTGCTGGTACAGCTATTGCCGCATCTACTGCTGAACAACCATTAACGCCAAAAAAAGTAAGCAATGTTGCCGTGCAGGATCCAATTGATCCACTCGCGACTGAAGCTTCTTCAGCTGCAAATCAAATCAGCGCTCAAGAACAAGAAGATTTGAATCAGGCTTCTCAAACGTTAGATAGCCTACAACAATCTGAAGATGTGAAAGCTGATATCGGTGCTGCACCTGTAACATCTACGCCAGCTACAACAAGTACACCTGCTGCCAAAGCCGCTTGGGGTTTAAATGATCTCAACAATGCACAGTGGTATGACAATATTGGTAAAGGTCAATTCCCTGTTTATGCACGTGCACATGTCATGTTAAACAATGCACATGCTTCACCGGGTGCAATTGACGGTACAAGTGGTAAAAACACATTAAAAGCAATTGCATCATTCCAACAAATGAATGCATTAAAACCAACGGGTACTTTAACTCAAGAAACTTGGGATGCATTAATTGCTAAACAAGGTTCTAAGCCTGCTTTCATCGAATACACGCTGACAGAGGCAGACTTAAAAGGCCCATATGCAGCTTCCATTCCTCACGATTATGCATTACAAGCAAAAATGAAAGGCTTGTACTACACACGTGTAACTGAAATGTTGGGTGAAAAATTCCATATGGATGAAGATTTCTTAAAGAAATTAAATCCAAAAGCAACATTTAAAAAAGCGGGTGAAAAAATTCTTGTAGCGAACATTCGTAACGAAGTTCCAGAAGATATTCACTTAATCGTTGCGCATAAAGGTGCGAAACAGCTTTATTTATTCAACAGCCGTAACCAAATGATCGGCTCATTCCCTGCAACGATTGGTAGTTCAGATACTCCATCGCCTACAGGGACATACAAAGTTACAGGTGTAGCACCAAACCCTTGGTACAGCTACTCACCTTCTAACTTTGTTCAAGGCAACAATAAAAAACCATTGTCTTTACCACCAGGCCCTAACGGCCCAGTGGGTAATATTTGGATTGGCTTAAGCAAAAAATCATTCGGTATTCACGGTACACCTAACCCTTCTGCAATTTCTAAAACTGCGTCTCACGGTTGTATCCGTTTGACTAACTGGGACGCAAATGATTTAGGTAAAAAAGTAAAATCTGGCGTAACTGTTAAGTTCCTTGAATAATTAAGTTTGTTCAAAAAAGCCTGCTTCATGCAGGCTTTTTTATATCTACAATCTGGCATATTCACCCTTTATCGTTGCAAATATAGGATGAATTGTCGCTAAAAAGCTATATATCTACTTTGGGCTAAATCCTAAAATGTGTTCATGTTAAATAATTAAGATAAGGATAAATGCCATGAATGCTTTTTTACATCCAAGCGAAAATCGCGGCCACGTAAAAATGGGTTGGCTTGAATCTAAACACAGCTTCTCATTCGGTAACTGGTATGACCCTAAATATATGGGCATCAGTGCTCTTCGTGTAATCAATGATGATTTAATTGCTGCGCATGAAGGTTTTGGTCAACATCCGCACGACAATATGGAAATCTTAACCTGCGTGCTAAAAGGTACAATTACCCATAAAGACAGTATGGGTAATCATGGTGGGATTTCTGCTGGTGAATGGCAGCTGATGAGCGCGGGAACTGGTGTTCGTCACAGTGAAATGAACCAAGGTGATGAAGATGTTCATTTATTGCAAATTTGGATCATTCCAAACGAACGTGATGCAGAGCCGACATATCAGCAAATTAAATGCGATCCACGTGATCAACCAGATCAATGGCATTTAATTGTTGGACCGAATGACAATGCACCGATGCATATTCGCCAACAAGCTGAAGTGAAAACAGCAGTCATTTCTAAAGGTCAATCTTTAGACATTGAAGCAACACAACACATTAACTATGTGCATGTCATTTCAGGCTCAGTGAAAATTGCTCAACATACCGTTGAAGCTGGTGGCGCAATCGCCTTTCTAGAAGCTAGCAAAATTGAAGCTTTAGATGATGCGCAAGTGATTTGGTTTGACTTACCTGAAGTCAAATAAGTGTTATTTCAATAAAAAAGCCCTCAATATTGAGTAATGCCAGTCAGTTAAGAAATTGACTGGCATTTTCTTGGATATTTTTGTGCTTTAATTTTCACTACTCGCGGACATTGCCTTTGCCTTTTTTCAGGTAATACAAATATTTTAGATTGTTCAA
>NZ_VPDH01000098.1:0-9913 GCF_013417785.1 Acinetobacter sp. YH12227
GCCTATCTCAGTGATGTGCTGAAAAGGCTGCCGACGCATAAAGCGACCCAAATAGAAGAATTACTACCACATCGCTGGAAATCCAACTCAAATTAAAAAATAGGCATGGGGTTCAGCGGACGCTTACATTGAACGACACATTTAAAGACTAATATACACGCTCAAATATAAAAAAAACGCAATCCGAGGATTGCGTTTTTTTTATTGCTTCTATTTCTAAATTAGAAACGCCAATTGTAGAATAAATCGATTGCACGCTCTAAAGATTGACTCGCTTCTAAGTACAAGCGTTGGTTCATTTGGTAACGTAAAGTCAATTTGTTTACTGGCGTAAATACACCTACACCGTAACGAATAAATAAGTCAGGCGTGATATAACCCGTCACCGAAACTTGAGTATCATCCCCTGTTCCTTGTGCATCTAACGCTAGGCCACTTAGACCAAAAGTACGACCAATTTGATTGGTCAAAGCACGTGTACCACCCAAGCCCATACTGATACCGGCTGCAGCAATGGTATTGTTTACATCAGAACGGAACCCTTCGGCTTGGCTCAAACCTGAACTACCTTCATTAATACGACCTGTAATTAACGCATTTAAAGCCTCTTGCTCAGACAAGCCAGCATCGTTATACACTTGAATAGCAGGACTCGAAGCCGTGCCAGTCACGCGTACACCAACCGTGCTGCCTTGCACCGATTTATTGGCATCAATATCCAGCGTAGGATTAGCCAAAGGCCCATTAAAACGTGCAATCGCACGATTAAGATCAAGACTTTGTCCATATGCTTCAATTTTTACACGCTGCGAAACACCAATTGCACCATTGGCACGCATGGCTGTTTCCAGGCCACGCTGAGTTAAATTCAAGCGACCAATGAGTGGAATACGGCTATCAAAACCTTGGAAGATTACCTGATTACCAATATTGACCTGAACATCAGCACGAATATCCCATGGACGAGCGGATTTCAGGATTGCCAATTGGTCATCACCTTCATTAACAATACGTACATCAGAAGACACACCTACAACACTCGCTGTAGCTTCAGGCATAGAAATCAATGCGCGTGGCACATCGACTTTACCTTTAAGTGTAAGTTTCTTGCTCATTGGCAAAACATCTAATGATAAATCAGGCGTAACAACAGCAGTGATTAATGGTGCTTGGCGAACCAACAAATCCGAACCACTTAAATTCAACTGAATCCGAGGCTCATTTTTCCAGTCAATATCACCCGTTAATTTACCAACACCGCGACCACTGTTAAATGCACCATCAATTGTGGCATGGTTTTGTTGTACTGCAGAATACAACTGGATATTGGTCAAGTTCACAGGCAACGAAATCATACTGATTGAGCCGTTTTTCACTCGAATTTCACCATCCATCAATGGCTGACTCAATGTTCCATTAATTTTAGCAGCATAAGATAATGTACCGCCCATCGAACGTACATCTTGAATGAATGGTTTTAAAATTTTTAATTGAACCTGATTAAAAGCCACTTCACCACGAATTGGTTTATTGGCTTTATACGGATCAATAATAATATTGGCATAGCCTGTGCCAATATCAGGTGCTTTGGTGTCTAGGCGAATTTGTAAACCATCCGCAACACTTTTTGCAATTAAACCCACTTCATCATATTTCAAAGTCGATGCTAAATATTGAGGGTCTTCCGCAGACAGCCCTAACAAACCATCACGTGTCACTAAGCGTGCATCAATTTTCGGTTTAGCACCTTGTGCCCATGATGCTTTTGCATAACCATTCACTTTACCTGTGATGGCAAGACCTTCAGGCATAAATGCAGCAAAGTCATTCAGGTCAAGGTTTTTGGTCACAAACGAAACATTACCGCGCTTTTTATTTACACGAATTGGCTGATCAAAACATAATTCACTTTGCTGACTCATCCAACAATGTGCACCAACAAATAAATCTGATTGTGCCGTGTTATAAATAATTGAAGCGTTTTGACGCTGAACCAAACGTGTCCGTAACGAGTCAAAATCACCTTTTTGGATTTGCCCTAACCAATTATTTTGTGCGTTAAAACCACCCGCTAACTGTACGTAGAAACGCGACAATTTATTTTCAGCACTAATTTTTAACAAATGTGCATTCCGTGTACCTGCAAGTGAAATTTGTCCTTTCACAATCTCACGGTTATTACTACGTAAATTGTCCATGGTTGCAGTTAGTAAACTTGGTGTAGTTGCCGAGGTTGGTAACTGCCCCTGAACACGCATTTTCTTAACGCTAAATAAATTATTAAATGCAAAGTCGTCTACAGCAATATTGGCAGATGCTTGTAGTCGCGGTTGCGCTTGAACATTGAGATAACCATATGCACGACCACGTAATCCCGCATAGATTTCATAAAGTGCAGGAGCATTAATTTTAAGTTGTAGATTTTGAGCATTACCTGAGGCTTGAATTTGGTTATTGGCGTAGGCCAAAAGCAAATTATTCGCTTCAAATTGCTTCGGCATAAAGCCAGATTGGTTTGAATTAATCACCATTGCCAAGTTACCTTGACCACGTACAGGTTTGTTATTAATCATCCCTGCCAAATTCAAACGCTCGACTTGAATACGCTTTAATGCATCTGACCAAACGCCACTGGTTTTTAAATTACCAGAAAGCTCACCACGTACATTGGAAGCAAAATAATGGGGTTTGAAATGCACCAATGACGCATTGATATCCCAACCTATGGCATTTTGTAAGCTCACCTTACCATTGGCTGCAATCTTACCTGCAATACCATTATGACGTAGCTCGGTAATATTAATGAGCGTTGGTGTGCCCGAAACTTTAAAGTTTAAACTGCCTTTACTTGCTTCAAGTTGACTTGCGTTTAGACCACCATCATAGTTCACCGCAAAAGCCTTGAAGCCACCGCCATGCTTTTCATCATGGAAGGTCAAGGCTGCCGTTGAGTTACCGGTTAACTGCACAGTTTCTTTTTGCTGCGCTAAACGCCCTAACAAATTAATATCTTTTAATTGAATGATTTGCTGATTTGGTTTTGCATAACCACTGGCCTTTAACGAACCAGTCACCTGATCGACTGGCGCAGCTTCAGCAATACTTTGTGGGTTAAATTGCTGTGCTTGCAAATTGGCTTGCCATTTTAATAAACGTTTTTCATCTGGCAATTCCACTACCGCATTACCAGATAATTTGCCTTGATTTGCCACGTAGGTAAATGCGGGCACATTTAAGTTATTATTTTTTAAATTCAGTTTGGCTTGGTACTGACCTGCAGGGAGCAGACCCTTGTCATGACGCGATACTGATGTTGCAACATTAATATTTTGCTGACCTTCGGTTAAAGCCAATTGCACATTACCCGAAGCACTGCTTAACCAGCCCACATAAGGTACAGCACGATCAATATTTTTCCATGACACATCCAGTTGCATTGGTTGAGCTTTATTATTTTTTTCAGGATTTTGATCGAGTTTTACATTCCACGTTTCATACTTATCAAAATCCACCAAAGCAGTCAGATGCATACCTTTTTCAAGTGTACCTTTTGAAGCAATCGCGCTATCGAGGCTAACAGGTAAAAAATCCTGAATCACTTGCGGAATCAATTTGTCTTTCGGATTAATTTTATCTAAACGACCCTGCATATCCCAAGTAACATGATCCTTCCAGCTCACCACGCCGCCAACATTGACTGCACCACCCATGACTTGACCATTCAAATTGGTAATATCCAATTGATTGACTAAGTCTGTATGCATAATTGCCGTATATTTACCTTCTGGAATATTGGCGCCGCTTAAGTCTGTATCTAGATTTAAATCTAAACGCTCAATATCGCCCTTAAATTTTGCCACACCATTTTTAGCAAATAGCTTTTGATCAGTGAGTAAAGGTAAATGGTAATTTCTAAATTTGAGTGCCCCAAACATTGGAACATGTTGACGCATCGGATGAACCACAGCCCAACCAGTCAGCAAATCTGGCGTATGTGTTGCCACCCCCGCCTGAATTGTATCTAGCGAACCTTTAGCAACCACCTGAATATCATGAATATTAAGGCTTTCACGTAAAGACGGTAGGTTTACAGTAGCCACAGCATCCAAAGGATACTTGCCTTCAAATTTCATATTTCCTGAGGCATTACGAACAGATAAATAGCCCATATCCATACGAGTATCTTTAAACTTCAGCTCAGTACCTGACCACAATGCTTCATTAAGTTCTATATCGTAAAAATCGACACCTGAACTATGAGTTTTAATCAACATGTGATCAAGATCGGCATGATCTACACGAAGTACAAAAGGCAGTCGAATTTCACTAAATGCAAAGGGTTTATCACTTGGCGGTGTTTTGGTAATGATTTGCAGATTTTTGATATCAGCACTATTCAAATGAATTTCTTTATTAATAATCGCACGCCAACCTAATGTAATGTCAGCACGATCAATTTTGACATCCACAGGTTTCAGTGTAACCAATACATTACGCAGAATGATCCCGCGCAATAAATTACCACCCTCATATTCATAATGAATAATTTTTTGACGCTCGAGAACACGATCCAGCAGAAACTTACTGCCTTTATCTGTAGAGAACATGACCGCTAATGCAGCCACCAAAAAAATAAGCACAAACACGAAGGTCAACATGACACTTCTGAAGATACGGCGCTTCTTCGGTAGCGGTTCTACCGGCGCTTCGTTTTCTTGTTCCTGCTGTTCGTGTTCAGCCATAAAAAACCCAAATCACCTAAAAATTATAATTGTGAGCCAATAAAGAAATGTAATCGAATCGGTTTACTGTCATCTGAAAGACCGGTTGCCACATCTAAACGAATTGGACCGATTGGTGATGCCCAACGGATACCAATACCAGCACTATATGCGGTTGGCGTATTAAATTCTTTATCGTAAGCATTACCAAAGTCACTAAATACTGCAGCGCGCCAACCTTCTTTAAACTGATAGTTATATTCAAGCGAACCCGTTGCAAGGACTTGACCACCAATTTTATAGCCATTTTCTTCCGCAGCGAGACTCTTATAGTCAAAACCACGAATGGTCTGGTCACCACCAGTAAAATAACGCAAGTTATAAGGTACTTTGGCAAAATCTTCAGTCAAAATATAACCTAAATCACTACGCCCAACGAACTGATGATTATCGTTCTCCCCAAGAGAATAAATAAAGCGCCAACCTGCATTTAAAATGGCCATATCAGCATCGGAAAGTAACTTTTCGCTACCTAGTTCAACTTTATAGGTCTGCTTAATCCCTTTACTTGGATTGACACGTTTATCCGAATCAGTACGCGAAATTTCATAACCAACTAAAAGTGATTGCTGTTCATTATTGGTATTTACCAAGAATGCATCAGGAATATCATCTGCTGGATTGAGTCCATCATTCGTAATTCGGTCTAAACGATAACGCAAACCAAAGGCATGCTGCCAACTTCCTCGTGGATTTTTAATAATACGGTCTGCACCCGCTACCGCAGATTCAATTAATAAATTCACACCTTGACCGACATCATCACGTTCTTCACGCTCATAACCACCGACTAAACTAATATAGTCGTTCAGCGTATGGTTATATGGAATGTTGTAACGACCATCAATCGATTGACGAATTTTAGATACTTCCATGTTGGCATCAAAAGAATGCCCACGTTTATTGACAATAGCACGACGATATTGACCACGCACACGCACACCCGTATCCGTACCAAAACCCGCACCAATTTCAGCACTATTTAACTTGTCTGCATTTAAAGTCACAATGACAGGCACTTTCTTTTCTTCACGCGCTTGAGCTTGTAAACGTTCCTGCTCAGCTTGTTTAGCATCTTGAGTGTCTTGCAAAGAACGTAATTTAGAAGATTGATCTAGATCATTCACCCCAGTAAATTGATCTTCATCAAAGACTTTTTGGGTAACTTCCTGATTCGAAGCAACTTCTTTTTTATCTTGTACCTGTAATGAACTTTCAGATAGCTTATTTTGATCGACTAAAGCTTGAATATCTGGTGGTAATTCTAAAGGTTTTTCAATAGGATCAGGACGTATTGCATCAACCAAGGTATAGTTAAAATACCGTGAGTTAGTCAAATTATTGGCCAAACCATTCACACGCCAAAAGGTATAATCCGCACCATCTTTCCATGTGACTAAGCTTTCTAAAATATCAGGATCGAGTGGAAATTCTTTTGAAGGGTCACTCATGCGGAATTCTACACCACCGAGTTTATAGCGCTCACCCGTTTCAAAGCGCATATTAATATCAGCAGTATTTTGTGGCTGCGCAACTTTGACATCGTGCAAACGCCAATATGAATCAAAATAGCCGTTATTGGTTGCCGCTTCATTAATTCGACTTTTGGTGAGTTCATAATCCCCATGATTAAGAATGTCACCTACTTCCTGATCTGGTAATACACCAATCACCTGAAATTGTGCTTGATTAGCGCCAGGCCCACTAAATTCGATATTTTGCTCAGCAATTTGAACTGGAGCATTGGGTGTGACTAATACGCGCACTTTACCGTTTGAGACTTTTTCAAACTTAAATTCAGCTTGATAAAAACCCACGGCCTGCGCAGCTTGATTGGATAAACTACGTAGCTGTGGCAAGGCAGACGGAAAATCGCTAAACGACTCTTGCGTGAAACTCGATAATTTACCCTTGATGTTCGCTTTTAAATCTTCAAGCGCAGCACCATAAGCTTTGCTGGTTGTTTGACTGGTATTATGTGCCGATGTAATTTCAACATCAGCACTAATGCGTTCAACCTTTGCTGTATTGAGCTGTCTTGGTGGACGAATCTTATACAAGAGTCGTTTAAAAATCCCTGGCTCTGCATCATCTTCAGGTTCAGCATTATTCAATTCATTTAAAGTATTGGCTTCTTCATTTCGAGTCGCCACAATTTCTTTATCCGAACGTATTTCGCCCATCAATTGATCAATGTTGACTGGTGCTTGGTTGATCTCTAAAAGTTCTTTTTGAGTAATATCAGCAACTATCACTTCAGTTTGCTGAGTCGAACGATATTCTTGTGCCTGACGTTTTGCTTCTTCTGCAACCTGAAAGATTTCATTTGCCATGTTTTGATCAACAGGTGTTACGGGCAAGTTTTCTAAATCTTCAAACTCAATCGGCTTAAAGGCTTCAATTGGTGTAGAGTTTTGTTGCTGTTCTTGCAACATTTTCATGCTGTCGACCGTCTCTTCAGGCTCATGCATACTTTCAATTTTTTCGATGGCTTCAGGTGTAGAAATACCCTGCTTTACAGCCTCGTTCTTGATTTCAGAGACAATCTCTGCTTTTGTGTCTGTCAGCTCAGTTGTGTTTTGTTGCGTTTGGGCGAAACTCTGCTGAGCACACAAGCTTAAAAAGATGCTCATGTACAGGCTTTTATTGCTATGATGCTGTCGTATGCAGTGTGCCATACTGTGGTGAAGCATTGTTTTTTTAAACGTGATTTTTGCAGGCATAGCAAACTCTAACAAATTTCATTATGTAATGGACTAAATCAACCAATCGGTGAGCTCAAGATCTTATATCTATTGGTTTTTCGTCATCTCCAAACTCAAAAACATATTACATGATTTTTTTAGAGATTTTACCAATCACTCACATTTCTTAATAAAACTTAATGTAGCAAGACGCTTATGAACAAGAATGAACATCTGTTAGGTACACGCCGTTTCCTACCTATGTTTTTGACCCAATTTTTTGGGGCACTCAATGACAATGTGTACAAACAGGCGCTGCTTTTAGTCATCACTTATGGCTTGATCCAACAACAGGCGCTGCCAATTAGTACGCTCAACAATTTGGCTGCTTTATTATTCATTTTACCCTACTTTATTTTTTCAGCGACAGCAGGTCAGATCGCCGATAAGTTTGAACGTTCACAACTTGTTCGTGGAATCAAAATATTAGAAATTATCATTATGCTGATCGGAAGTATTGGCTTCATCACAGGCCATTTGTGGTTACTTTTGCTGGCATTGTTCATGATGGGGACGCACTCAACTTTCTTTGGTCCGATTAAATACGCGATCTTGCCTGAAATTTTAAAACCCAATGAATTGATGTCGGGTAATGCCTTGTTCCAATCTGGCACATCTATGGCCATTTTATTCGGGATGATCTTGGGTGGTGCCGTCATTGCATCATCACATGGCAATTTAACGTGGATAAGTCTGACGGTTCTCACCATTGCTGTCTTAGGCTATTTATCAAGTCGTTTTATTCTTAAACAAAATGTCACTACTCCAGATTTAAAAATTGACTGGAACTTTTTCCGTACCAGTTATCAAACCATGAAATATGCCAAAAGTTTGCCGCTGATTTTTACCATTTTATTGGGGAACTCTTGGTATTGGTTTTATGGTGCAACCTACCTCACCCAAATTCCACAAATGACACAGCAAAACCTACATGCATCAGAAAATGTCGTGAGTTTATTACTGACTTTCTTTTCTGTCGGTGTCGGTGTTGGTTCATTACTTTGTCGTAAGATTGGCGGTAGTCAGGTAAATATTAAAATGGTGCCGATTGGTGCCGTTGGCTTAACCGTTTTTGCACTGTACTTAGCAGCCAGTCTAAGCTTTGTACCTACTCATACCAGCCCACTTATTACCTTATCGGAAGTATTTCATCAAGGGTGGAGCTATTACCATGTAATGATCGCAGTGACTTTATTGGGGATTAGCGGTGGTTTTTACATCGTTCCACTATATGCCATGATGCAAGCCTATTCGCCTCGCTCACATCGTGCCCGTGTAGTTGCAGCAAACAACATTTTAAATGCCGTTTTCATGGTATCTTCTGCTATATTTTCTATTATCATTCTGAGCATATTAAAGATTGATATTAAAATACTTTTCTGCATAACTGCGGTACTGAGTGCGATCTTTTGTATTTGGTTGCTTATTCGCATTAAACCCTTGCTTAAAACTTCGCAAGTCTCTCTGGAGGATTAATCCATGCGTCAATTTACTGGTGTCGACAAACTTATTCATTCCTTTGACCAAGCCTTACGTAGTTTAGTACCTGGGGCGACTGCCGCACATCGAGAAAACCCTGCTAACATTGAAGAAACACAATTAGCAGTGAGTGAAGCGCGTCATGTTGCAGGTTTAATGCGGGTCAATCATAGTGGTGAAGTATGTGCACAAGCGCTCTATCATGGGCAAGCACTGACAGCAAAACTACCGAATGTACGCCGCGAAATGGAACAAGCAGCGATTGAAGAACAAGACCATCTAGCATGGTGTGAAGACCGCTTAAAAGAATTAGACAGCCATACTAGCCTGCTCAACCCTGTTTGGTACGGCCTTTCTTTTGGAATGGGCGCATTGGCGGGTATTGCCGGTGATAAATACAGCTTAGGTTTTGTCGCTGAAACTGAGCGCCAAGTGAGTCTGCATTTAGAAGACCATATTCGACAATTGCCAGAGCAAGATGATCGTTCACGTAAAATTTTAGTGCAGATGAATGAAGATGAACTTCATCACCGTGATACAGCGCTCAATGCAGGTGGCGTAGACTTACCTACTCCTGTCCGCATTGCGATGACAGGTATTTCTAAGCTAATGACCAAAACCAGTTATTATATTTAATGATTTTCTAATGATTGTCGCTGAGTTTTATAAATAGTGAACAAAAAGCCTGCAATAATGCCACTGCTGTCCCATAGTTTGCTTTAAATAAAAAAACCTGAGTCCTAACAGTTAAAATATGAGTGCAAACAAACACTTTAACAACCAGGATTCAGGTTTTGTCACATCAGAATACCGTATTTCATGAGCTAATTAAACCTGTTGTGCGACAGGATTTTGAACAACTTGCTAAAGTACACCATGTTGGACAGAAATTTAGAGCGGCTTCCCGGT
>NZ_VPDH01000099.1:0-9834 GCF_013417785.1 Acinetobacter sp. YH12227
AAGTGAAGGTAGGGTTTGTTTTAATGTTAAATCTAGATTCTGAGATAAATTCATAAAAAAAGAGCGTATTTACATACGCTCTTTTTACAGCATTTTAACTTTTTTTGCTTAACTGACTGGCATTACCCCTATTAGGGGGCTTTTTTTAATCCAATTGAAAAAGGAGTAGCTTTGAATGTAAAACGCTCAAGGTAAAATGCTAAATAAAAAGTGTGAGTTCAGGCCAGCTATTGAGTATGATTATCATTACATCGCTGTTTTGGTTAAATTGTTCAGTTTTTAGTAATTTTAACAGCACTGCATATAATAAATATCAATAAAAGGAATTGTTAGTTGTGCTATTTTTTGCCTAAAATACACTATTAGTTATTAGAACCATATTTTTAGGTAGCTGTCGCCATGACCTTTGTTGTCACTGAAAACTGTATTAAATGTAAATATCAAGACTGCGTAGAAGTTTGTCCTGTTGACTGTTTCTATGAAGGTCCTAACTTCCTTGTAATTAATCCAGACGAATGTATCGACTGTGCATTATGCGAACCAGAATGTCCAGCAAATGCAATTTTCTCTGAAGATGAATTACCAGAGGGTCAAGAAGTATTTATCGAACTCAATACTGAACTTTCACAAAAATGGCCAAACATCACTCAAATCGGTGATCAACCTGCTGACCGTGAAGAATGGAATGGCAAAACTGATAAATTACAATATCTTGAAAAGTAATTTTACAGATTCAAAAAAGATCAGCACATGCTGATCTTTTTTTATACCGAATGCACACATTTCATTGCAAAATATTCAAAATTTCTCACTCAAATTAGATTAAAATAGAACAAGTTTATAAATAATTGATTTCTATAATGAAGCATTTAATTAAGGGATTATTGTCCGTTGCAATTTTCCCACTTGTTTTCATTGGTTGTACCAGTACACCACAAAAACAAGGCCACACTATTACAACTCACGACGGTAAACGTATTTACATTCCTCAAGAAAAAGTCTCAACCGTTCGCCAATCGCAACCTAAAGTTGTTCCTTATGCTTACAACTCCTGGGTGGCATCTGTAGATAATTTGCGTAAAGTACGTGATTACGAGGTCTTTCTTGAAAGAAATGGTGTTGGCAATATTATTCCTTCTTTTGAGCTTATGCGTACAGCGCGAGATTGGCAGAAATGTGGCCGTTCAGAGTATATGGTGCCAAATCGTGAACTGTGGGCCAACCAAATTTCCACCCTGCGTGTATTTAAATATCTTGTGGCAGCAAATATCTTAACGGACTTTGAAGTGACATCGGTTTATCGTGATCTGCCATTGAACCAATGTGCTGGTGGTGCAAATTCATCTCGTCACTTATTCAATTCCGCAATCGATTTTCGTATTGGGCCTGCTTATCCTCAACCTGAAGATTATGCCTATATTGAAAATACGAAATTCCGTCTTTGCCAATTTTGGGCACAGCATGGTCAGAGTTTAAATATGGGGCTCGGCTTATATTCTAGTGGTCAAATTCATATTGATACTCAAGGCTATCGCACTTGGGGGCCAGATTTATCTCGACGATCTTCAATGTGTAATTACTAATACATTACAATGCCATACCAAGACCTCTTTTGAGGTCTTTTTTGTGTATAAAACAGGCGATTATTGAACAATAAATTGCGCTATGTATGGAAAGGTTTAAAATGCTCTCATCAAAAATGAGGTGCTACAACATGCAACAAATGTGGACAGACATTGATGCTTACATCGATTCACATTTAATTCCTGAAGATCCAATTCTCACTCAGACATTGAAACATACAGATGAACGTGGCTTCCCCGACCATCTTGCCGTAGCTGCAAATCAAGGCATGTTGCTACAAATGTTGATTCAAATGAATAAGTGCAAACGTGTTTTGGAATTAGGAACTTTTGCTGCATATAGCACTATGTGGTTAGCACGTGCACTTCCAGACGATGGCTATATTTTAACGATTGAAGGTCGTGATACGCACGCAGCTTTAGGACAAGAAAATATCGACAATGCAAAATTGCCTCAAACGATTGATCTTAAATGTGGTCGTGCTGCAGATATCTTACGTGCCCTACCCGAAAATACTGAACCTTTTGACTTTATTTTTGTCGATGCGGATAAGCAAAGCTATCCTGAATATCTTGAGCTAAGTCTGGATCTCTCACATTCAGGTACAGTTATCGTGCTGGACAATGTCATTCGTGCAGGCGATATTTTGAATCCAGAAAATCATAAACCGAGTATTGAAGGTATACGGGATATGTTCAAAGCAATGCAAAATAATCCTCGTATTTTATCTTGCACCGCATTGCAAACGGTTGGTTGTAAAGGCCATGATGGTTTCGCACTTGCGATTGTAAAATAACTGATTAATCTTGAGATTGTACAAAGATTGATTTGGATTAAAAATCAATCAATACAATATTTTAATTAACAAACAGTAACTTACAAAAACAACACACAGAGTTATCCACAATATATGAGGATAACTCTGGTTATAAAAAATACAAAATCAATACTTTAATCTGTGTCTAAAATTCCTGTTTAATTGCCACAACTAAACACTTTTATTTCACAACTAGTAAAGGGACACTCGAATTCCTAAAGATACTGGTGGTGATACTACCTAAAAAGAATTGATGAATTTTACTGTGACTAAATGCACCCAATACAATTAATTGAATACCATGCTCTTGTTGATAATCCAAGATATTTTCTGAAACATCTCCATAACGATACTCAGTGACAACATCCAGTCCGGCATTGGTTAAAAAGTTTTTGGGATCATCTAAAATTTGTGGATGATCACCAACATAGACTAAATGGCATTGTAAAATACGTAATAAATCACTCTTAGCCACGCGTTTCATTAAATCAACACATGTTGGCGAATATTCGTAAGCAAAAATAAACCGTGTAGGTGGCTTAAAGGTTGGCCCTACAGTCATTACAGTACAGCTTGCACCACGTATAAAGTTTTCAACATTACTCCCTAATGGCTTATTACGCTCTGCTGAGCGCTCACCAACACGTCCAATTAATACAATGTCATCAGACTGAAGAACATTAAAACTCTGCTCTAAAAAGTCGCCTTTTTCCTGAATGTGTGAGGTTTGAATGCCATGTTTATCCTGAATCATTTCAGAAATATGTTTGAGTAGATTATTACTATAATCGAGTGCTAGATCACTTTGTTTTTGCTCAAGCTCTGCCAGTTCTTTTAAAAGCATGGCATTACTTTCAAAACCAATCACACCACTAATTTCACCTAGATGATAACTTGCTGGGTAATAGTCAAGGACTTGAAGTAGAACCAGTTCACGATTGGTCTGTTTTGCAACCCAAGCCGCTGCATCTGCTAATGCATTAATGCATGGCGAAGAGTCGATACATGCGATAACTCGTTTCATGATTAGCCCTCGTTTTATTTTTGCTTGGCTATAAAAGTTGTTTGTTATTTTTAACTTATCACAACTCTGTTTCGTGATGCATACATTTGTGTAAGTTTAAAAGCCATTTTTTGCACAAATGTATGGCTTTAATCTCGATATCGAATAAATTTAGCTGGATTCCCTGCCACAATCGCACGTTTTTCGACATGCTTCGTCACCATACTATTCATACCAACAATTGCTTGTTCTGCTATGTGTACACCATCCTTTATGCCAACATGTGCACCTAACCAGACATCACGTTCAATTTCGATTCCTTGTGAGCGTACAGCTTGTTGGTAAATTGGCATATCTGTATCCATGCCGTGATCAAAAGCATACAGATGGCAATAGGCAGCAATTCGTACTTGGTCGTGTAGCTTAATTCCGACTCGGCCACCATCAAGTATACAGTGATGATTTATCGCTACTTCACTGCCTATTTCAAGCGGCCCATGCAATGTGCAATCTGCTGCAATAAACGTATTATCACCAATTTTAATCTTTCGACCTGGCTCAGCAAATATATGAGCGAGCGGTGAAATGAAACAGTTCTCACCAATTTCAACGGTTTCCATCGACATAAGATATTCTTGATATTCTTTTTGCCAAGCTTCGGCCCATACTCTATTTTTTGGTTTCAACGACCGATACAACCATGGCATGTAATTCAAGCGATGTTTATGCTGTTCACGATATTTCAGTAGTGGGTCTTGCTCAGTCATCTAGTTTAATCTCAATTATTTGGTTGGTTGTTTGAGACAAATTGCCTCACAAGAGAAATGAATACATTATTCATCCACTATTTTTAACTGCTCGCGCCCTCTACTCACATCTTGAAGTTTAATTGCAAGTGGTTCGATCTGATGAACCTGTAGCGCTGCTTCAATATCTACGCCTGTCGCAGTATATTCTTCTTGAAATTCTATTTTTTGTTGATTTAAGTCATATTGAATAATTGCCCACTCATTAAATTGACAACTAAACTGCACTTTTTTCTTTTCAATTAACTCAATTTTTTCAGCAAGCATTAAACATTGACCTGCACAGCCACCATAAGCACGGACTAATCCACCTGTACCTAACTTAACGCCGCCATACCAACGATTTACCAAAACCAGCACATTGGTTAAATCATTGCCTTCTATTGTTGCTAAAATTGGTCGCCCTGCTGTTCCTGAAGGTTCACCATCATCATTGAAGCGTACAGTATGACCAATTTTCCATGCCCAACATTGATGGGTTGTGGAGATATCACGGTTCGCTTCTAAAAAGTCTTTAACAGCCTGTTCATTTTCTACAGGGACAGCTATCGCCTGAAAACGACTTTTCTTAATGTCCTCTTCAAAACAAACCTGTGTAGAAAGTGTAAATGCCATATCTTCATTCGAACTAAGTGGAACAATGATTATATCTATTTTGAAAGACTTACCGATAAAAAAAGCCTCCATAGAGGAGGCTTTTTAAACAACTATTACATTATCGTTCACGCAAAGCTTCGCTGGCTTTGTTAAACGGTTTAACCAGATATTCAAGTACTGTTTTCGAACCTGTACGGATATCGACTGTTGCGACCATACCAGGCGTGATACTAAAGTCCTTACCCTCTTTATTGGTCAACTTATCACTATCTGTCCGAATATACACACGATAGTAAAACTGATCTTGTTTAACTTCATCACGTAAGGTATCAGGCGAAATTACCGTCACTTTTCCTTTTAAACCACCATAGATTGAATAGTCATAAGCAGTAATCTTAACCAAAGCCTCTTGCCCTGGACGTATAAAAGCGATGTCACGTGGCGAAATACGTGCTTCAACTAAAAGCTGCTCATCTAAAGGCACGATAGTCATTAACTTACCATTTTGAGGAATCACCCCGCCTAAAGTCATAACATCAATTTCTTTAACAACACCACGGACTGGTGATTTAAAAACAGTACGACTGAGCGTATCAGATTTACCACGAACCACTTGCTGTTGTGATTCAATATCCATATTTGCCTTAGAAAGCTCTTCGCGAGATTTGACATAGTACTGGTTACGTACGTCATTCATTTGATTTTGCAAATCATTGGCTGAACGCTTTAAGCGTAAAACTTCAACTTCACTCGCTGCACCTTTTGCCACCAAAGGCTCAGTCATCGCCAATTCTTGTTGTACAAGTACCAGGGCTTGTTTTAGACCTGATAGTGATTCATCCAAATTCGCACGACGTGAATGATACAGTGCTGTTTCCTCATTCACTAATGCAGGTATTTTTAACACATCATTGGGAAATGTTAGAGCAGTCCCGTTCACTTCTGCACGAAGACGCGCCGCTGTCGCACGAGCTGCCACCAGTAGTGACTCAGTCTCAGCCACATTCGATTCAAAACGTGTTGGGTCTAATTGCGCAAGGACTTGTCCTTGTTCAACAATTTGGCCTTCCTTCACATTTAATTTGGTTAAAATACCACCTTCCAAAGACTGAATAATCTGCTCTTTAGATGAAGGAATTACTTTACCTGTACCCGTTGAAACTTCTTCTAATTTGAATAACCATGCCCAAATTAAAAGTACTGCCAAACCAATGGTAATAATCCAAATAATTAAACTCGTTTTTGGTAATGGTGGTTCTTTAAAACTGACAGCATTTGAACGTTTTACTTCTTGCTTATTATCGCTCATGATTTATGCCCCTGTTGCACGTTTAGGTGCACCCTGATTTTGATTCAAAATCTGATCACGAGGCCCATCCATCACAATTTTACCTTCATTCACCACAATAATACGGTCAACAAGTTCCAATACAGCGCGACGATGTGTTGCAACAATCATGGTACGATTTTGTAAATAGCCTTTGAGATGATCAATTAATTGTTTTTCAGATACATCATCAATCGCAGCGGTCGGTTCATCCAATAACAAGATATTCGGTTGACGAATTAACAAACGTGCTAGGAGTAATGCTTGACGCTGCCCCCCAGAGAAACCTACACCACCTTCTAAAATAATGTGGTCTAAACCTTCTTTTTTCTCTTGTACAAAACTTAACGCGCCCGTGATTTTAAGCACATCAATGAGCTGCTCATCTGTCGCAAGTGGTGCACCTAAAGTTAAATTTTCACGAATTGAACCATAAAATAATTGTGCATTTTGATTCAGTAAGCCCATATCACGGCGGACATCGGCTGGATCAATTAATGCCAGCTCAATACCGTCAAGTTTAATTTTGCCTTGTACTGGTGTTTGCATGCCTGATAAGAGCTGTAACAGGGTCGATTTACCTGCTCCATTACGCCCTAAAATTGCAATTTTCTCACCAGCTTTAATTTCAAGTTTTGGAATGATTAAACTTGGACGTGGATCATCTTCACCATATTTGAATGACACGCCATTCAATTCATAATCACCACTAATAACAGGCTTATGAATTAAGTGCGAATAATCAGGCTGATCCACAGGCTTTTTCATCAACTCATCTAAGCCTGCTTTTGCCACTTTCGCTTGTTGTAAACGACCCAGTACCCCAGCTAGTGCGGAAATTGGCGCTAACATACGCGAGGATAGAATTGAGCAGGCTACCAAAGCACCAGTGGTCATTTCACCTTTCATTACTGCGAAACAACCGACCAATACAACTATGGCAAAGGTTAAACCTTGTATTTTTTGTGTCCAAGCAGACATCAAACCAACAATTTTACGTTGACGCATACTGACATCAGCAGACACTTCATTCATGTGATTCCACTGATTTTGAAAGCGTGATTCAGCACGTAATAACTTGATATCTTCCATACCTTGTACAGATTCAACCAATAATGCATTACGAATTGAAGATTCTCGCATCCCCATTTGTGCCAATTTCGCTAAAGGCTTTTGTGCCAAAATACCAGGAATAATCATCAGTGGCACAACCAACAACATTACCCAAAACAGGTTGCCGCCAATCAGCCAGAATATGAATAAGAACAAAAAGAAAAATGGTAGATCAGCAATTGCTGTGACCGTGGTGGAGGTCACCATTTCACGAACACCTTCAAGCTCACGAATTTGAGAAATGAATGTACCTGTTGATTTTGAACGTTCACTATTTTTAATGCGAAGTGCATGCCCAAATACACGGTCAGAAATTTTTAAATCTGCACGTTTACCAATAATATCCGATAAATAAATACGTGAAACACGCAGCGTAAATTCAAAAATAGCTGCAATGAGTACACCACCTGCCAGTACCCAAAGTGTCGGCACTGACTGTGATGGAATCACTCGGTCATAAACATTCATCGAAAATAAAATAGTAGCCAGCGCCAAAATATTTGCCATTAAAGAGGCAAACATAATATCGATGTAACGCTTCCAATCTTTCAGAACAATGGACCAAAACCAATTTTTTTCAAATGGTTTGATGTATTCATCGACACGAGCATCTGGCACTGAAGATTCAGGACGCAAGATATAAATATTACGTACGCCATTTGCTAAACGATCGAGTGAAAAAACTTGTGATAAACCTTCATCGCCACTGAGTTGTACGCTGGCATTGCCATCTACATCTATACGTTCTACAACGCCCACTTCACCACTGACAAATTCAACCAGTACCGGCAAGCGCCATGGATTTAGTAAATTAATATCGTATTTATTTTTACGAACACTTAAACCAATTTGGCGTGCCATCACTTGAACAAGTTCATCAGCATTATTATGTTGATTCCAATCCAGTTGTAGGCGAATACGCTCTTCAGAAGGTTCAATTCGATAGTGCTTGGCAATATTCAATACCGCTTGAAGCCAAGGCTGATAATTTATGGTATTACTCATGGCTGGACTTCAAACCCCTGAATAGACATATTATTAAGTTCATAAATATCTCGTGAACGTCCTGTCACTTGAATATATTGAGCAAGTGAAGCGTAAATATCATATTGCGCTGACACAATTTCTTGAGCTGCACTATGAATAGCTTGTTCCGCATTTAATAGGTCAACAACTGTACGTGTCCCTAATTTATATTGCTCTTGATAAAGCTCTTTTGTGCGAACCGTTGTTTCACGTCTTTGTACCAGTACAGACATTTGACGCTTTTTATTTTCAATTTGTTCGCGAATTAAACGTACCTGATCTACTACATCCAAATACACTGTATTCACTTGTGCCTTTGCAGCTTCTTCAGCATAACTTGCAGCACGTGTTTGCGCAGCAACGGCCCCACCTTGATAGAGATTACTGGTCGCTTCCAACATGATTGAGCTATAAAGACCATCATCTTCATTATTATTTGGATTACGCCCATTAACTGCCTGACTTAAACTGCCTTTTACATTAATGGTTGGATAAGCACTCAGTTTAGATTGCTGCTTTTGTAATTTTGCGACTTCAACGCCTGCTTGCGCCTGCATCATACTTGGGATCATTTTAAAATCAGGATCTTTATACAATTCAGCAGCAGTTAAAATTCGGTCTGGAATAACCCAATTAATATTTGATACATCAAAACCCAATAATGTACGCAGACGCTGCTGATATTGTTTTAACTGTGTTTCTTGCACAATTAAATTTGACTCTGCTGCTTCTAAATTAGATTGCGCTTGGATTGGATCCGCCTGACTACTAATCCCTGCTTTTGCACGCAAATTTGCAATTTCAGCAATTCGACTTACACCGGCAATCTGTTGGTTGGCAATTTTGGTGATTTCTTGATAACGTTTTATATTAATTATTGCATTCGCAACTTCAAGCGAGACTTCATCTAAATTAACCAAAACATTTGCTTGTTCTTGTAAAGTTTTGGCTTCCTCAATATCAACTAAGCTACGTGTCTTACCAAAATCATAAAGCATTTGAGTCGCATTCAATGAAAATAACTGTCGACCACGCTCACCTTTGGTTAAGTCTGCTGTGCCAAGTCCACCTGAAATTTGTGGATAATACGCAGCATTCGCAACATCTACATTTGCACTTTGAGATCCAACTGCAGCAATACTTTGTGTGATTTCAGGACGGCGTTGAACTGCAATGTGAATCGCATCAACGAAGCTTAAATTTTTAGCAACTGTATTCGGATTGTAATTACCCTGTATTTTCTGACCGTATGAAACTGCTGGTAATTCTGCAACACGTGTTGTGTCTAGGTTGAACTTACTTAATTCAGTGACATCTATTTTGTCTATAGACCGTTTGGGTTTTGGTAAAAAGATTTTATCAAGGCTTTCTTGCAGCGTTTTATGCTTTTTCGCATTATCCACTTCTGTTGCATGCACCAAACCAATCGAAAAAGGTATAGGACTTACGCACTATTATTTATAGATTCTCTGTGGTAGCAGATGATTTTTATCGAGAATAAAGTCATCAATGAAGTTTTTGATAACTGGTCTAAATAATTTCTTCTGCCAACGATATACAT
>NZ_VPDH01000100.1:0-9722 GCF_013417785.1 Acinetobacter sp. YH12227
AGCGCAACGAAACCAATGTGAAAGGTGTATTTGCTGCGGGTGACTGTACAACAGTACCTTACAAACAAATCATCATTGCGACAGGTGAAGGCGCGAAAGCATCACTTTCAGCATTCGATTACATTATTCGTTCAGGTCAATAATGAAAGAAAAGGTCAGTGTGTTCCCCATACACACTGACCTAATATTGAGATAAGTTTTTATCATCATTTTTGAATATTGTTGTTCTCAATATTCTCGTTTTACAGGAACTTTGGACGCTAACATCCAAGTTCCTTTTTTTGTCTGCAAAAAAAGAACCAAAATGTCCCCACACATTTTGATCCTATTCGTTGCCCAACTTTTTTTGTTTTACAACCTTATTGTTATACTTTCCCCAAGGTTGTCTTTTTAATATCTGTAATACTGAATGCAATATAAGCCACCAGTATTCAAGCGACTTCATTTGCTATCTCAGCATTTAAGATTTGAACAAATTCAAACCTTTAAATTTTTCCATCAATTGTTCTTGGTTTTCCACGTGATCTGGATGAGGAATAATGCACTCAATTGGACAAACGGAAACACAAGTTTGATGCTCGTAGAAGCCCACACATTCCGTGCAGCGATCTACATCAATTTCATAGACCTTTGTGCCTTCATAAATCGCATCATTTGGGCACTCGGGTAGACACATATCACAGTTGATACATTTATCCGTAATCAACAAAGCCATAATTGCAACTTAAGCCTGATAAGCCAAAGACAATGCAGAAATATCTGCCGTCGAATTTGGTAAGTTTCGAATCAGTAGAGCAAATGCTATATCGACATCGGCAGGAACGGGAATATCCACAATGTGACCAGAGCCTTTGGCATCTTCAATCAAGTTACCTTTTTTGTCTTTAATTTCAGTTAGTGTAAAAGTGATATTGCCCGATGTGGTCATCAGTTCTAAGGAATCGCCAACTACAAAACGGTTTTTCACATCAATTTTAATGTAGTCGCCATTACGCTCTAAAACTTCGCCACAGAACTGTTGATGATCAAAGCGTGAAGAACCAGTTTCATAGTTTTGATATTCGCTGTGTACATGACGGCGCAAGAAACCTTCGGTATAGCCGCGGTTCGCAAGCCCTTCAAGTTGTGACATCAGTGATGGGTCAAAGGCTTTGCCTGTAAGGGCATCATCAATCGCTTTACGATAAATTTGCGCAGTACGGGCACAGTAGAAGTAGGATTTAGTTCGACCTTCAATTTTTAGAGAATGAATGCCCATTTTCGCTAAACGATCGACATGCTGGACGGCACGTAAATCTTTAGAGTTCATAAAGTAAGTACCATGTTCGTCTTCTTCAGCTGCAAACATGTCTTCTTCATTGCGTTGTAATAAAACCGGCTCGCCAAATTGGTGTTGTTCTAAGGCGTGTTGCTCATCGGCATCTTTATTTTCACAGCATTTACTTTCTTTGAATGCGTCCTCAACTTGAGTGACAGGAATTACATCACCAGTTTCGTCTTCTGCTGCATCGTGAATTTTATAGTCCCAACGGCATGCATTGGTACATGCACCTTGGTTCGCATCACGTTTATTCATATAGCCTGAAAGTAAGCAACGACCGGAATAAGCCATGCACAATGCGCCGTGTACGAAAACTTCAATTTCCATATCAGGCACATTCTGCTTAATTTCTTCAATTTCTTCGATGGAAAGTTCACGTGACAAAATGACACGTGTTAGCCCCATATTTTTCCAAAACTTCACCGTAGCCCAGTTCACTGCATTGGCTTGAACAGATAAGTGTATAGCCACTTCAGGGAAGTTCTCACGCACCATCATAATCAAACCAGGGTCTGACATAATCAGGGCATCTGGATTCATGGCAACTACAGGTTCAAGGTCACGAATGAAATTTTTAAGTTTGGAATTATGCGGTTGGATATTGACCACTACATAGAATTTTTTGCCTAAGGCATGGGCTTCAGTAATACCAATTTTTAAATTGTCATGGTCAAAAGCATTATTACGAACACGTAAGCTATAACGTGGCTGACCTGCATAAACCGCATCGGCACCATAGGCAAAAGCATAGCGCATGTTTTTCAGTGAGCCGGCAGGAGAGAGGAGTTCAGTTACGTGTTGAATAGTCATGTCTTTAAAGGCATACAAAAATTACGCCTTTTATTTTAGCCATCTAAAAAAAGGATTCAACCTAGTAAAACAGTTGGGATTTCAAGATGTTCCATTTTCTAGCTGCTTTAAAATTTGGCAGCTATCTACACGAGAAGTTTCATTACAGGCGGCACGAAGCTGTTTTAATTGCTTTTTGAAATTTTGTAATTCTTTAATTTTTTCAGAAACTTGAATAATATGCTGATCAATTAATTGATTGACCATTTGACAGCTTTGCGCAGGCTGTTGTTCTAATTCAAGCAGGCTTTTAATTTCATTGAGGGAAATATCGAGGTCACGACAACGTTTAATAAAAATCAGCCGTTTGAGCGTTTCTTCATCATAGTAACGATAATTATTTTCTGCACGAAAACTCGGTTTCAGCAAGTTTTTCTTTTCATAAAACCGAATTGTATCGCTGCTCAGACCTGTTTGTTGAGCCAATTCTTTGATCAAAAAATATTTTGTAGTAGACATACTTGACCTTGGAGTTACTCCATAGTTTTAAATGATCATAATACAAACAGAGGAATTGGAAAATGGCCTGTACTTGTAGTCATGAACCTGCACCGAAAAAGCCAGACAGCAAATTTAGAACAGCTTTGTGGATAGCGCTAGCCATCAACCTTGTGATGTTTTTGGTGGAACTCGTTGGTGGCATGTATGCACATTCTTCTGCGCTCTAGGCAGACGCACTCGACTTTTTTGGCGATGCGGTTAACTATGGTGTATCACTCGCAGTATTAGGTGCAAGTTTATATTGGCGTGCATCGGTTGCTTTTGCAAAAGGTTTAGTCATGGCACTATTTGGCTTCGTTGTCATTGCAAAAGTGATATATGCCTATGTACAAGGCATACCTCCTGAAGCAATCACAATGGGTACAATAGGTATACTAGCCTTAATTGCAAATATTGTTTGCGCAGTATTTTTATATGCATTTCGTGACGGTGATTCAAATATGAAGTCTGTTTGGTTATGCAGTCGCAATGATGTTATCGGTAATGCGGCTGTGATATTTGCAGCAATAGGCGTATTTGGAACAGGAAGTATGCTACCTGATATTATTGTTGCAGTTATTATGGCAGTACTGGGTGTAACTGGCGGCTATCAAGTAATGAAAAAAGCTCAGCAAGAACGAGTGCAAAGTGCTGAACAGAAAACCAGCTGTTCATAGCCATTTAGCAAAAATATTTTATGTCGAGCAATGCACGTTTTTAATCTTTTTATGAGAAATAAGTTTATGAGCCGGCATTTTATTTTTAATAAATTTTACGTATTTTAATCAAGTCATTATATTTGTTTTGACGCTCAAATTATTTTTTATAATTTATAAATATTAATGGTTTAGTTGCTAATTTGATGTGAAAAATAATTTAAATTAACTAGCTTTTAATAATTATATTTTTAGTATTAGATGATTTGGAAAAAAGTGGCTCAGCTGTTTTAAGGTTCATGGTTGGTTTTAAGCTATAATGCACGGCCATAGAGGATGTAAATTCTATACGTACACTGTGCTTATGAGCCAATGGCTTAATTTTTTAAAGTTTGGCACTTCAGGTAAAAAAATGTCAAAGAAACAAGACATCATTCACACTGCACTGAAACTGTTTAATACCTATAGCTATAACTCTATTGGTATTGATCGGATTATCAGTGAATCTGGTGTTGCAAAAATGACGTTTTATAAATATTTCCCATCCAAAGCTAAATTAATTGAAGAATGTCTCGTGACCCGAAATCTTAATTTACAGGAGTCACTTGATGCTGTAATTGCTCAATGTGATCCAAAAGATTATTTATCTCATATTAAAACAATATTTGCTTGGTACGATGCATGGTTTCGATCGGCAGATTTTAATGGATGCATGTTTCAAAAAGCAGTAGAAGAAATTTCAAAGGTTTATCCTTCTTCTTTACAACCTGCAATTGATTATAAAGAATGGTTAAAGTCTAAAATAAGTTATGCACTTCGACGTTTAGGCATACAACAACCCGATCAGCTTGCGGCATTTTTATCAAGTATTTTAGATGGTATGACCATTCAAGCGCAGATTGATCCAAATCAAGTAAATTTGGATGATTATTGGAAACGGGTGTACACACTCATTCAATTAGAATTGGCATGAGCATTACTATGCTTAATTAGAAGGATTGAACGACACTCGAATTTCTTTAGGCTTGATTGAGCAGTGAATAAGTTAAGTTATAACGTGCTTAAAAAATAAAAAAGCGCGGTTATTCTAGGAATAACCGCGCTTTGCTGATAATGGTGTGCTACAAATCATTGACTATGTTAGCGGCAGTGAATGATTTGTATTTTGAACGCTTTAGACGTCTTCTTTTATTTATTTTTACCCTCTGAATGCATCGTGTCATTCGGTTTTTCAGCAAAATAGACAGACCTGTCTGTTTGATCTAGATTATAGGGGATTAAAATTGTAAAACAATATAGTAATGATTTATTTTTAATCATCCTGTTTAAATTAACTTATTATTTTTTATGTGTTATTTAGGGGAGTTAAATTCATTATCTTATTTGTGTAGTTTTTCTAATGAGTTTTTGAATTTTTTGTAACATGCTTGAGACTTCGTTTTACATATCTAAACATCTTTGATGTTTCCTATGATTAAATAAAGTCTATTTTTTGATTAAAATAATGATCTAATTATTTCGTATTATTACAATTTAGAATTTTAATTATGTTAAGCAATATACTTGCTGTATTAGAACAATTTGGCCTATCTGCCCAAAAACGCGCTATTCATGTTCAATTTTCCAATCCTGCTTTGAACGCAGAGATTTTTATTCAACGTATTGATGGGGAGCATGTCTTGAATCAGGGCATGCAAGCGACTTTGATTTGCCTATCCACCAATGCCCTTATTCCATTAAAACAATTTATTGGCGCACAAGTCGCAGTTGATCAAGTGACCGATCAAGGCGAACTCTTTCGTACCACGGGTATTATTACTGAAGCCACCCAAGGGCAGAGTGACGGTTCACTCACGCTATATAAACTTACTTTAGAAGATGCAACGTCGCTATGGCATAAACGCCGCAACAGCCGTGTGTTTATGAACAAATCGGTGCGTGATGTCAGTGAGACTCTGTTTAAAGAATGGCAAAGCAAAAGCCCGCTTTTCGCAGCAAGTCTAACGCTTGATCTAAGCGGTTTAAGTGAGAACTATGATGTTCGACCATTCATTATGCAGTCGAATGAAACAGACTATGATTTTTTAACGCGGCTATGGCGCAGTGAAGGTATCAACTGGTTAATTGATGAAGCGCAGCTGAAAGTGCCACATTCCTCAGCCCCAATTGAAAAACAAAAACTTCGCCTGATCGATGACAATAGCCAATTTCAAGCACTCAGCCGTCGTAGTATCCGCTTTCATCGTTCCAGTGCCACAGAAAAACAAGACAGCATTACCAGCTTGATCAGTGAACGGAGTATTCAACCGACTGCGGTACATGTGCAGCGCTGGCAAGCTGATGGGCTTAGTCAAGAAGAAGGTGCTGGTTCAGTCCAAAGCAAACATCAGCATAGTCAAAGCCATGACAATGCCAGCTTAAGTCTTGAACAAGCATGGCATGTCAGCCCCGCATGGATGCAAGATTTAAAAGGCGAAGACCAAGCTACCGCTTCATCTAACAGCCAAATTGAAAAACTGAATCAGAACTTAACACGCTATAACGAATTACAATCGAAAAAATTCAATGCACAATCGACCGTGCGTGATACACAAGTCGGTTATTGGTTTGAACTGAATGAACACCCAGAAATTGATCAGCATAGTGGTGCAGACAGACAATTTTTAATCACAGAAAAGAAATTCTATAACCAAAATAACTTACCCAAAGATCTCACTGAACAAGTCAATCAACTGATTGAACAAAGCCAGTGGAATATTAAACCCATCCATGAACAGGCCGAGCGTCAGGCCAATCAGCTCACATTGCAACGCCGCAATATTGCGACGGTTCCTGAATATAACCCACTCGAACACCGTCCAAGCACCCATCCGCAACGGGCTAAAGTTGTCGGGCCAAGTGGTGAAGAAATACATGTCGATGAATGGGGGCGTATCAAAGTCCGCTTCTTATTTACCCGTGGAGATGACCACAGCCATGATGGCGGTGCAGGAAGTAATGACAATGATACGGACTCTGCATGGGTAGATGTACTGACTCCATGGGCAGGCGAAGGTTATGGCGCACGCTTCTTGCCGCGCATTAATGAAATCGTGGTGATAGATTTCTTTGACGGCAACATCGACCGCCCATTTGTGGTGGGGCGTATACATGAAGCACAGCGCAGTCCAACCCAATTTGATAGTAAAGGCAAACTGCCTGACACCAAAAAACTGGCTGGAATAAAAAGTAAGGAAGTCCAAGGTGAAGGCTTTGGACAACTGCGCTTTGATGACACGACGGGACAAATATCAACACAATTACAAAGTACCCATGGTGCCACCCAGCTCAACCTAGGGAACCTCAGTCATCCCAAAGAAACCGCAGAAAGTGAGGGAAGAGGTGAAGGCTTTGAACTGAGAACCGATCAATGGGGCGCAGTACGTGCAGGACAAGGGCTACTTGTCAGCACACACCCACAACAACAAGCAGCAGCAATGCACCTCGACGCACAAGCTGCAAAAGATCAAATCGAAGCCAACTTAAACAGCAGTAAAGCTTTAAGTGAAGTGGCGAAAAATCAACAAACTGACCCACTTGAAGTCTTGGATAATCTGAAAAACTTCCTTGGACAAATTGAAAAAGGCAGTAAAGAAAAAGCTGATGCCTTTAAACAAGCTTTGATGATTTTATCTGCACCGAACTCAATTGCTGTGAGTAGTCAGGAAGATATTCATCTTTCAGCAGATGGACAGATCAGCCAAAGTGCAGGCGATAGCATCAACCTTAGCAGTCAAAAATCCTTAATTGCCCATGCGCAAAGCAAGATCAGTCTATTTGCAGCACAAGAGGGATTACGTGCTTATGCAGGCAAAGGCAAAGTTGAAATCCAAGCTCAAGGTGATGGGGCAGATCTGATTGCACGAAAGGGTATTCAAATTATTTCTACGGAAGATACCGTTGAAATTAAAGCCAGTAAGAAAATAGTACTGACAGCTGGCGGTAGTCAAATTGAGATTAGCAGTGCAGGGGTATTGCCAACTACTGCTGGAAAGTTTGAGGTGAAGGCTGGGCAACATTTATTTTTAAATGGCTCGAAAGTCAATATAAGTCTTCCTTTTTTTCCTCAAAGTGTATGTTGGGAATGCTTGGCAAGAAGAGCGAGTCAAAGAGGTGCATTTGTAAATAAAGGGGATGGCCAATAGATGTCGAAAATATTAAAAAATGATTTAAGTCGTTTCTTTGAGCAATTCCCTAGAGAAAACTATTTTATATATGGGGTGATTGATGCTGCACAAGATAGTAGCTTTTTTAAACGTAAGGACATTTTGCAATCACGTAATATATTAGTTGAGGCAGCCGGTGATAAAGCATCGGAGTTATCACCACATTTAATTCAATTGAGTCATAATATAAATAGTTCTGAGTGGGAATATATTAATCATCGGATGGTTGGTACATCACGAATGACTTTAATTGTCACAATGCTAAGTTTTGATGACTTATATGCGCACTTAAGACAATTTATAGATGTTAAGTTTGAGGGGGGACTTGAAATGTATTTAGCATTTTGGGATCCTGCGATACTTGGTACATTAGTGGGGCAAACAACTGATAATACTTTATATGTACAGCAACAAGTCTTATTGGAAGAACAAAAGAAAATTCTTTTAAAACCAATTTATAGTTGGTGGTATTGGGATCGTTTAGGTCAAATACATACAATTATTGGTGATAATAATTGTGAATTACAAATATTTTATGATTGGCGCCAGCCCTTTGAATTTACAATTGAACAAGAAGAACTAATGGTCGAAGCTACTTTTCCTGATCATCTAATTTATTATTTAAAATTAAATAATCCGTTTTTGATAAAGTCATTCAATAATTGGGACTTGTATTTATATGTTATTGAAATGCTTAAAAAGGCTAGAGAATGTTCGCTAAATGGCACTAGAGATATTTTAAATTTTATATGTTTGACATTGATTTATAAAGATAAGTTTGAAAGTGATATGTTTTTGCAAAGTGTTCTTTTAAAAGTAAAAAATAAAATCATCAATATGGATCAGGCAATGGAAGAAATTGAAGATTTGATGCAGCTGAGCTAGTGCATTTATAGTGATTTAAATACTATGAATAGTAATAAATTACTAATTTAAAAATTGTATATTTAAAATTAAGGGTAAGTTAATGAATGTTTTAAAAAAAATTGTAATGCTGCCGATTACTATAATGATGGGTCTAGTTGGGTGTAGTACAGGCTCCACAAAAACATATGTTTTGACTACAACATCTTATGGTTACGATACCAATTATATCCCCTATATCGTTGAATTAAATCAAGAAGAATTAGGAGGTGGGTTTGGTAGTGGAACGAAAAGGTCAGCAGTTTTAACTGGGTCACAATTTGTTAAATGGGGTGAAACAAATAGTTCCCGCAAACATACAGCAATCAATGTTCCTATATTAACTTCTGAAGAAATAAAAGGTAAAAAATACTTAGCAGTGCATTTATATCCGGATGATAGTGTAGAGATTACCTTATCAAATGAATTGCCTCGTGCTACTAAAAAAGGTTTAGAGTGGAGAGCAAAAATAATTGATGAATTGAATGCAAAAGAAAAAAAATAAGAGAAGACTATGTTTAATGAATTACAGAAAATAAAGAATAGTAATCATGATATTGCTAATCAGAGTCCTAATGCTAAACAGGATTGTTCTGATGTAGTTAATATTTCAGTTTTTTTTGATGGAACTGGAAATAATTTAGAGAATGATGAAAAAATTGCCAAGTTAGCTAATCCTGCAAAACTATGGCGTAATGCTATTTCTTATAGTAACTTTGAAATGCGTTCTCTAAAAACACCTATACAGTTAAGTCATCCAATTTACATTTCAGGTGTTGGAACTCCATTTAATGGAGAGATTAATAATTGGATTGACAAACAAATAGCAAATTCTCAAGATACATTTCCTACTGGTGGCGCTACTGGAGTTGGCGGATCTAGGCGCTTAGAATATGGTGAAGACCAGATTAGTGAAACGTTAACCAACGTTTTAAAACTTAAAATTGAACAAGCTGAAGCGATTCTTAAGCCACAAGTTGAGGAACGTAAAATTGAAGCTGAAGCAAAAATCGAAGCTAATTTAAACCAGCATCGATTAATTAAAAAAATCAATCTATCAATTTTTGGTTTTTCCCGCGGTGCTGCATTGGCACGAGTGTTCTCTAATGAAATGATTTGGAATAACGAAAGTAAAGATTTAAGTTTAAACTACAGTCTAGCAGGACAATCTGAAAAAATACGGCGAATTCAAACATGAGGTGCGACAGTTTGAAAAGTCTTATGATAATCAACAAGCTGAGCAAATTTCTCTAATGGTGTAAGCCAATCTAACGCTTTTCTAGGACGAGTATTCAGTGACATGGCAAC
>NZ_VPDH01000101.1:0-9462 GCF_013417785.1 Acinetobacter sp. YH12227
TGATGCCATTTTTCTTTATACTGTCACTGAGGCAGGTTGGACATTTGATTTCTAGAGTTATTTGCATTTCTCTATTTTATCAAAATTCAACCTGCTTTTTTTCAGCATACTTTTTGAAACACCACCTTTTTTTTAACTGAAGAGTTCATCAGATAGTTAATATTTAGTTCTGCAGTGCATTGCATTTTTTTTGTAACGCAATTAACCTAGATTTAATAAAAATGAATCAACAGTTACCTGAATAAACAAATAGTTGCTGGAATACTACAAATACAATGATGGTTTTGATGTACTTGGGGCAAGGTGCTTATATTCATGACATATAATCAAGATGAATATATTAAGCAGCACAATCATGCTGCACAAATTGCGAACACGCTTCGCCATAGCCGCTATTTTTTGGTTAGCATCCTTATTATTTGTCTTTATATATTCGCTATTTACCAAGTTTATTTTACTCATCAATCTTTTTATTTCAGCATTTGGTTCATTTTCACTGAAGTTTTCGTCAGCCTTTGCTGGATGATCAGTACGGTTTATTTCAAACCAGGACAATATTCGCTGCAAATTGCACATCGCTGGTTACAATTTCAATGCTTTTCTGTAGGTACGCTCATCGCAAGCGGGATCTTTTTAATCTTTTATTACCTACCCTCTAACAATGAAAATTTTCAACCGATTCAAGCCTTAACACTTTCAGCCCTCCTCCTGATTGTTACGCAAACCTTTGGCCTAACTTATTTAACACAAAAACTAAATTATTTTTGCTTAGCATTTTTACCGTCTATCGTTCCCTATTTAGTTGCACAGTTTTTCTTTTTTGACGAAACCAATCATTTATTCAATCTCAGTATTAATTTTGGCCTTATTGTCATTTTAATGTGTGCAATGACTTCTTATCGTATCCATCGTCGTGTTTCGACCCTATACGCGAAAAATAATTTATTAGTCGAAAATGCAGAGCAACAAGTCAAATGGACGGATGAACTCTGCCAACAATTACAGGACGAAGTTAATAAATCACGTGATATCGAAATGCAGTTGCAGCTCGGCAATCAACTGTTAGAGCAGAAAGTCAAAGAGCGAACGTTTGATATTGAAACTATGAACAAGGACTTAGAAAACCAACAAGAAAACCTTGTTCTTGCCCATGAAATTGCAGGCTTACGTCCTTGGGACTGGAATGTCAAAGAACGTAGAATTTCTGTGACCAATCATAAGCATGAAAAATCCTTACGCAGTTCTAAAGACCATCAAATCCAGCTTCAGCATGTCATTCATCCTGACGATGTCATGCATTTCAAAACAGAAATGACCAGACATTTGCGTGGTCTGACAGACCGATATGAAGCAACGTATCGGATTCAAAACAGCAATGGTAAATGGAACTGGGTGCATGATATAGGTCGTGTGATTACTCGTGATCCAAACAATAAAAAACCACTTCGCATGGTGGGGATTCGCCGTGATATTCACCAAGAACGTACTTCACAAGAACGCCTAAAACTAGCTGCAAGTGTACTTCAGCAAGCCGCAGAGGGAATCTTTATTCTCAATGAAGAACTTCGCTACATTGATGTCAATCCTTTCTATGAACAACTGACTGGATTTAGCCACGAGCAAATTATTGGCAAGCATTTATTTGATATTACTGCAAATTATAAATCAGCACAGCGTAGTACCCATTATTCCATTATTAAGCAAGTACTTAAAATGGGTGAATATGATGGTGAATTACATGAAAAATTCTTATCTGGTAAAGAATTAACATTGTGGATGCACATTAATGCAATTACCGATGAGCAAAACCGTGTCACCCATTATATAGGCATTGTCTCTGACTTAACTGAACGTAAGCTACAAGAACAACGTCTGTCTTATTTAGAAAACTATGACACGTTGACCGATCTACCGAATCGTTTCTACTACAATTACCAATTACATCAATATTTAGTGTCACAGCAAGATTCCATCAAGCAGTTGGCAGTTATTCGACTCAACATCGACCGTTTCCGCCCTTTAAATGAATATCTCAGCAATAATGGCGGCGATGAACTATTGCGCCAAGTAGCACAGCGTTTACGCCTAACCAATGCGGAAGCACTATTTGTTGCCCATCTAAATGGCGATGATTTTGCAATTGTATATGAGATGTCACATATTCGACCTTCGGTACAAGAACACTGTGAGCGCTTAACCAAAGCATTCAGTCTGCCTTTTAATATTTTTGGGCAAGATCATGTGATCACATTATCTATTGGTGTAGCTTTCTACCCCGAACATGGCCGACAGCTCGACTATCTAAACAACTGTGCAGAACAAGCACTCAGTGAGGCCAAAAACTTAGGTGGTAATACCATCCGTTATTATTCAAATGAAAATACGGCCCTACTCGAACAAGGTATCTTCCTTGAACGCGATTTACGTAAAGCAATTCAAAACAATGAATTAGTGGTTTATTACCAACCTAAAATTAATTTTAGAAATAAAGATATTTATGGTTTTGAAGCTTTAGTACGTTGGAATCATCCTGAAAAAGGACTTATACCACCCGGCCTTTTCATTCCGCTTGCTGAACAAACCAGTTTAATTTCAGATATTGGTCGAATTGTGCTGCAAAAAACAGCAAAACAAATCCGTCTCTGGAATAATTTAGGCTATAACAACATCTGTGTTTCAGTAAATATTGTGGCGCAGCAAATTCGTCGTGGCCAGTTACTAAACGATTTGGATCAAGCAATTGACGACAATCAAATTGATGGCTCGAGTTTGGAATTAGAAATTACCGAATCTTCACTAATTGAAAACTCAGATTCAGTACGTAACTTACTTGACGAAATTAAGAAACGTAAAATTAATATCTCTTTGGATGACTTTGGTACTGGTTACTCTTCACTGTCCTATTTAGCTGATTTTCCAATTGATATTTTAAAAATTGACCGTAGTTTTGTCTCTAAAATTGGAGAAAATAAGCAACAAGCAATTGTCAGCGCCATGATTGCTATGGGTAAAGCGATGGGCATGACAGTAGTTGCTGAAGGGATTGAAACAGAACAACAAATGCTGTATTTGCAAGATTTAGACTGTGATATTGCACAAGGTTATTTATTCTCAAAACCTCTGCCACAAGAAGAAGCCACTATCTTCCTCGAAAACAACATTAGTGCACCGACTTATACATACTTAATCTAAGTTAGTCGCTAGAACCAATAAGAATGTCTGAAAAACACACGTGTTCGACTGTCCCAATAAGACAACTAATGATATATTCAAGCTGATAAAGCAACCATATCCAGGCCCACTGGATAAACAAAACACAATCGAGATACAGATGGACGATCAATCTTTAAAACAGCAGGCTTTGTATTATCACGAATTTCCAACACCGGGGAAAATCAGCGTTACACCAAGCAAACAATTGGTCAACCAACACGATTTAGCCCTCGCATACTCGCCTGGTGTCGCTGCACCTTGTTTAGAAATTGAACGTGACCCATCTACTGCTGCACTTTACACAGCGCGCGGTAATCTTGTTGCAGTAGTCAGTAACGGTACAGCCGTACTTGGCTTAGGTAACATCGGTCCATTGGCGTCTAAACCTGTAATGGAAGGTAAAGGCGTACTATTCAAAAAATTCGCTGGTGTCGATGTATTTGACATCGAAATTGCTGAAAACGATCCAGACAAAATCGTAGATATCGTTGCAGCTTTAGAACCAACTTTTGGTGGTATCAACCTTGAAGACATCAAGGCCCCAGAATGTTTCTACATCGAGCAAAAACTTCGTGAACGCATGAACATTCCTGTGTTCCATGACGACCAACACGGTACTTCAATCATCGTTGGTTCTGCATTGTTAAATGCCTTACAACTCAACGGCAAAAAAATTGAAGAAATCAAAATTATTGCTTCAGGTGCTGGTGCTGCTGCACTTTCATGTTTAAATCTACTTTGTGCTTTAGGTGCAAAGAAAGAAAACATTATTGTTGCGGACTCACGCGGCCTACTGACCACTAAACGTGAAGGTTTGGACGAATCTAAAAAAGCATATGTACAAGACATTGAAGGCACTCAACTTGCCGATGTCATGGAAGGTGCTGACATGTTCTTGGGCCTTTCTGCTGCTGGCATTTTGACCAAAGAAATGGTTAAAGTGATGGCCAAAGATCCAATCATCTTTGCCCTTGCCAATCCAGATCCAGAAATTGTGCCTGAACACGCACACGAAGCGCGCTCAGATGTAATTATGGCAACAGGTCGCTCAGATTATCCAAACCAAGTAAACAACGCGCTTTGCTTCCCTTATATTTTCCGTGGTGCACTCGATGTTGGTGCTACGACAATTAATGAAGAGATGAAGATCGCTTGTGTGCATGCTATTGCACGTATGGCACACGTTGAAGCAGATGCTGCATCTTATGGTGAAAAATCTGCCTCATTTGGTCGTGATTACTTAATCCCTCGCCCACTTGATCAACGCTTAATTCTTGAAATTGCACCTGCCATTGCACAAGCAGCTATGGATTCAGGTGTTGCTACACGCCCAATCCAAGATTTCTCTGCATATCGTCAACGTTTGTCTGAGTTTGTATATAACTCTGCATTTATGATGAAACCGATTTTTGCACAAGCGAAAACGGATCCTAAACGTATTGCATACGCTGAAGGTGAAGATCTACGTGTACTTCGTGCGGTTCAGATTGCAGTAGATGAAGGTTTAGCTAAACCTATTCTTGTAGGTCGCCCTGCTGTTATTGAAGCAAACATCAAGAAACTAGGTTTACGTCTTGAAGATGGTGTGAACATCACTATCGTTGACCAAGAGAAAAACCCAGACTATGACAAGTTTGCTGATGACTACTATAAAATCATGCAACGCAAAGGGGTTACACCTGAATATGCGCAGCGTGAAGCTCGTCGTCGTTCGACTTTAATTGCTTCTATGTTGGTTCGTCATGGCATTGCTGATGGTATGCTTTGTGGTACGTACTCAAGCTACGATATCCATTTAGACTTCGTAAGTAATGTAATTGGTTTAAAAGAAGGTCGTAATAACTTCTTTACGCTAAATGCACTGATGCTTGAAGATCGTAACTTGTTTATTGCGGATACCTACATCAACCGTAATCCAACCGCTGAACAATTAGCTGAAATGACTATTTTGGCTGCAGAAGAAGTGCGTCGTTTTGGTATTACTCCACGTGTCGCGTTACTTTCTCACTCAAGTTTTGGTTCTGATCAAACAGACCCAAGTGCGCAAAAAATGCGTAAGGTGTTCGACATTTTGTCAGAAATTGCACCGGAGCTTGAAGTTGAAGGTGAAATGCATGGTGATGCAGCCCTGGATGAAAATATTCGTCAATTTGCATTCCCGAATTCACGTTTCAAAGGTTCTGCAAACTTATTAATTATGCCTAACCTTGATGCAGCGAACATTTCATTTAACTTGTTGAAATCAACATCAGGTAGCAATGTAACGATTGGTCCAATTCTACTTGGTGCTGCTAAACCTGTTCATATTTTAACTCCGACAACAACAACACGTCGTTTGGTGAATATGACAGCATTAACCGTTGCAGAGATCCAAGAAAACGAAAAATTAGCCCTCTAATTTAAGTTTAATGGATCACACTTTGTGACTTGAGAAAACCTCTGTTCTGTAGCATGATGGCGATAAGAATAGAGGTTTTTTCATGCAAGTTTATTTAGTAGGCGGCGCAGTTCGAGATCACTTGCTCGGACACCCCTATCACGAGAAAGATTATGTAGTCGTCGGTGCAACGCCGGAACAATTACTTGCTCAAGGTTATCAACCTGTGGGTAAAGATTTCCCTGTTTTTCTTCATCCAGAGACCAAAGACGAATATGCCTTAGCCCGTACAGAACGTAAGTCTGGACATGGGTATCATGGCTTTGAATTTTATACCGACGTCAATGTCACACTCGAACAAGATCTCATTCGACGTGACCTCACGATCAATGCGATTGCTATGGATGATGCAGGTCAGATTTATGATCCCTACCATGGTCAACAAGATTTAGAGCGACGCATCCTTCGCCATGTGTCTGATGCCTTCGTCGAAGATCCTTTGCGAGTTCTGCGGATTGCACGTTTTGCGGCACGTTATAAAGCTTTAGGTTTTAAAGTGGCTGATGAAACACTGGAACTGATGCATGAGCTTGCTCAATCTGGTGAGCTTGAAGCCCTCACACCTGAACGCGTATGGAAGGAAACCTCTCGTGCGTTAATGGAAGACCATGCAGATGAATATTTTGAAGTCTTACGAGCCTGTGGTGCTTTAAAAGTCTTATTCCCTGAAATTGATGCGTTATACGGTATTCCACAGCGTCCTGAATATCACCCTGAAATTGACTGTGGTATTCATACCATGATGTCGTTGCAGCAAGCCTGTCGTGCCAATTATTCTTTGGATGTTCGTTTTGCTGTACTGGTACACGACTTGGGCAAAGCACTCACTCCAGTAGATGAGTTACCGCGCCATATCATGCATGAAGAACGTGGGGTAAAACCGGTTACCGAAGTCTGTGACCGTATGCGTGTACCCACAAATACCAAGCAATTGGCCATTTCCGTATGTAAAGAGCATTTAAAATGCCATCAAGCCCTGAGCTTAAAACCGGGGACATTGTGGCGTCTGTTACAACGTATGGATGTGCTACGCCGTCCTGAACGCGTTGAAGCCTTTGTACAAGCCTGTGAATGTGATTCACGTGGTCGTTTGGGACTTGAAGATCGAGCTTATCCGCAAGCACAGTATGTGCTCGATGCAATGAATGTCGTACGGAGTATTAAAGCAGCAGATTTACCACCGGACATATCAGGCCCTGATATTGGCGAAATGCTGATTGAACGACGTATTCAAGCTATTGCCGCACTTAAAACGAATCAATATACAATGGACGTATAAATTGATTTAAAAAAAGCACCCTCAGGTGCTTTTTTTAAATATCGTCTAATAACAACGCTGTTATGAAATATCCGCTGGGAACGTGATGACCTTGTCTAAGCGCAATTGTTCAGTTGCTGTCATTAACAATCGATCTATACCCAGTGCAATGCCTGCACACTCTGACATGTGGGGCAACGCCGCAAGTAAATATTCATCAATTGGCATGATATGTAAACCAAGCCTTTCACGTTCAGCATTGTCGGCTTCAAACCGACTGCGTAAAACATCAGCATCGATTAACTCGTCATAAGCATTGGCAAGCTCTAAACCTTCTATATACAACTCAAATCGCGCTGCAACTAACTCCCCATCGTCATCAACACGTGTTTTCGCAAGTGATGCCATTTCGGGTGGGAAATCTGTTAAGAATACTGGGGTATCAAAGCCTAGACTTGGTTCAACGAAATGTGAGAACAATAGATCAATATAACCAAGACGTTCATCACCTAAATCTAAACTCAAGCCAACACGACGGCTGCAATCTTTTAATTCTTGTACAGTCGCCTGTAATGGGTTCAAGTCCAAACGATCCATAAAAGCATGCTTATAACTTAAGATTGTTGGACGTACTTCACCAAAACGCTGTTTTAGCACAACATTGAGTAAGTCAGCCACTTCAAACATTAAGTCTTTTAAACTAAATCCTGGACGATACCATTCCAACATAGTGAATTCGCTATTGTGCTTACGCCCATGCTCATCGTCACGAAATACTTTACAGATTTGGTAAATTGGACCACTCCCACTGGCTAGCAGGCGCTTCATGGCGAATTCAGGTGATGTTTGCAAATAATGTGTTTGAGCACTGCCCTGTATATGACGCAGTGCTTGTACTGAGGCCAAATGAACATCAGTCACACCTGCTTGTGACAACACAGGTGTTTCCACTTCGAGTACATCACGTTCTGCAAAAAACTGACGAATTTGTGCATACATTTTGGCACGTGCACGCAATGTATTAACATCACAGGTCGGCTGATAACGGACATCACTCATGCTGCTGGGCCTCCATGCGCAGCCCATTCACGGCGTAAAGGATAGGTTTTACGTAAATAATCAAACGCTTTTTGATCCACCTTGCCATCTTTTAGGCAGGTACGTAAGTTGGCATCATCACGAGCAATGTCATAAATTTGATGTAAATAGACTTTAAGCGTTTGTTTTAAATCATGCTGAGCAAAATATTGTTCACCTACAGGTAACTGCGTTTCAAAGGCTTTATCGCTTTGAAACGAAAAGGTTTTGCAAAATGCTTCATAAATCATTTGCGTACCACGGGCTTTTCCCTCCAAGCTATAACCTGCGATATGCGGCGTCACCAAAGTAATAAGATTAAGTAACGTTTCTGAAATTTCAGGCTCATGTTCAAATACGTCTAATACCACTTTACGCCCAGTACTTTGAATATCAGCAATTAAAGCAGCTTCTTCAACCACTGAGCCACGTGCAGAATTAATCAAAATAGCTGATGGCTTCATGGTAGCGAAGGCTTCAGAATTGATGAGATGATAGGTCGGATGCGCGCCAGTTTTGGTTAAAGGTACATGCGTCGAAATTGCATCGGCCTGAGCCAGTAATTCTTCCAATTCAACTTGTTGTACATGATCTCGTTGAACAAATGGATCATAGCCAATCACATTCCAACCTAATATTTGCGCCATAACGGCTAAACGTGAACCAACATTACCTAAACCAATGATGCCTAGAGTAAACTTCTGATTTGCATCAAGTACAGTTGGCTCTAAGTGTAACAGTGCCGTAATTACATACTCTGCAACAGCTTGTGCATTACAGCCTGCTGCATTCGACCATGCAATGCCTTGCTGCTCTAATGCAGAAATATCTAAATGATCTGTTCCAATCGTAGCACTACCGACAAATTTGAGTGCGGTCTGTTGAATTAAGTCTGCATTTACCTGAGTCACTGATCGTACCAACAATGCATCGGCTTCTTTGACATCTGCATGGGTCAATGTTCGACCTGCAGCTTGCTTTATTTCACCAAATTCGGAAAAAAAATACTCAGTAAATGCCAGATTTTCATCTGCAACGATTTTCATAGTTCATCTCATAGTTCCACTATGAACATGATAACGCGTTGCTCAAGCCATGACTATTCTTCTGCACACAAGGCATAGCGCCATTTTTTTATAAGCTAAATGATAGAAAATTATATTAACGACAATAATCTGACTGCTGATCTTCAATTAAAGACAAGGCCGCCTGCCAAGCCGCTTGAATAATGGGTTCAGCCATTGGGCTCTCAAATTGCTGAACGGTATATTCACAAATAGTTGTTTTCGGAAAATGTAAATTACCACCACTCATTGCTTTAACCTGTATTTGACAAGCACGTTCTAAAAAATTAGGACTTACGCACTATTATTTATAGATTCTCTGTGGTAGCAGATGATTTTTATCGAGAATAAAGTCATCAATGAAGTTTTTGATAACTGGTCTAAATAATTTCTTCTGCCAACGATATACATTT
>NZ_VPDH01000009.1:0-62515 GCF_013417785.1 Acinetobacter sp. YH12227
CACCAAATCTGGCTCATCAATTTTCTGACATTAATTTCTCAAATAAACTTCGAGTAATTTCTACCATCAATCAATGAAAATAATTTCGACTGATCAACTAGTAAAAATCCACACAAGTTGTTCTTCATAATCTCTTAATGATCTTCTTGCTGATTCGTCACCAGCAAGCTAGGTCGGCTATATTACGCTTTATTTCTAAAGTGTCAACTAGTAATTCAAATTATTTTAAACTTTCTTTCTAAAACCCAACTTAATCAATCTTAACTAAGTCACTGTTTTATCAGAAGTTTTAATCTTCATCACCGCCGATGGATGTGCATTCTACAGCATTTCACACCCAACGCAACACCTTTTCCCATTTATTTTTTAAAATAGGCAACGTTTGTTTATTTATTCTGCAAAATAGGCTTTTTTTCTACTTTTTTAATGCTATTGGTGCTGTTTCTAGCTGTTGTTCTGTGTTTTTTGCTTCATTTTTCTTTTCTTGCCATTTGAGCGGCCTGCAATCAATGTATTCACAATAACCCGCTGTTCCCTCTTCTTCATAATCATTAATTTTAACTTGATAGTTAAAACTCCCCACATATCCTGCTGCTAAACCAAATTTAAAATCTCCGCGACTTTGTGCTTGAATCTGAATAGTGGTTTCTCCATCGCTAAATTGCCACTCAAACTCTCGGGGCAAATACATGTGTTGATGATTAGGCGTAGTCACTTTGGGATAAACACGATGCACTTTAAATAACACCTTTTCATCAAACATTACGGCTTTCACTGACGACACTTCACGCAGATAAATTCGCGACTGAATAATTTGATTAAAATTATTTCTCAACTGTGCCAATAATAGTTGGCGTTGATCTTTTAGATTAATAATTTGATAGGTAAAAAAACACAAAGGTAAATATGGGATATTAATCGCTCGAGCATATTCAAAAGCGCCTAATTGATTAATTTGAAAGCTTTGTTCTTTATAACGAATGCTACCGCGACATTCGCAAAGGAGTGACCAATGTTCAAATAGCCCTAATTTAAGTTTACTAAAATGTGAAAGAATGGGCTTAGTGGTAATCTGTAAATCTACTTCAAGCTCATCATCCTCGCGGTATAAATGAAATTCAGGAAAAGAGCCTGTCAGTGTTTCTCTATTTGCAAATTGAAAATATCCTTCTCGCATTTCACATTCATTTTCTAAAGAATAACTATGAAAGTGTCCAACCATTTGTGGGCTAATACTACTAATAACCGTTGCGGTATCAAGTGACGTAGTATGAATTGCGGATGCATTACGCATCATAGGAATATTAGGCTGTCCTAATATGGTGATGAAATTAAAATAATGTAGCGGTGCAGGTAGGTTTGGAATTACCAATCCTTGATGAATAATTTTAAACCAACCTTTAGGCGGGTGATATGCCAGATCAAATGGGAAACGAGCTTGATTGAGTTGTTTCGATTCATCGACTAGATTCATAAGCAACTGCATATCAAGCTCCTTTCTACATTGGACTAACTCATATTGTTGTATTCTTCTTGGCCATTAAAGTGGTAACAAATCCTGATAATGCATAGATAACAGAAAGTACCAAAATTCCTACAGGAATATTGTAAGTCACCGCCGCTAAAATAAATACGATCACAGGTAGCACTGCGAAAGGAACTCGACGACGATCCACTGTTTTAAATGAATAATATTTCACATTCGAAATCATCAACAAACCAATCGCGATGATTACTACAGCGTTAATTGCTTGAATACCACGCTCACGCAAATCAAATACTTCTGGAATATCAAGACCAACCCAAACCAATGAAATAATCATCACAGCAGCCAAGGGGCTTGCAACACCAATAAAATAACGTTTATCGACCACACCAATTTGTACGTTAAAACGCGCCAAACGGAAAGCTGCACATGCGGTATAAACAAAACATGCAGCCAGGCCGATACGACCTAAATCATTAAGGCTCCAGCTATACATCAAAATAGCCGGTGCAACACCAAAAGCCAGTAAGTCTGACAATGAGTCAAATTGCTCACCAAATGGACTTTGTGCACCAATTGCACGTGCGACGCGACCATCTAAACCATCAAATAGTGCCGCAATAAAAATGGCATAAATCGCTTGTTGGAATTCACCATTCATACTCGCAATAATGGAGTAAAAACCTGACAACAACGCAGCGGTTGTAATTAGGTTTGGCCACAGATAGATCCCACGACGCTTCACTTTCTGCCCTTCATGGGTATGTTCCTCTTCTTCAACTTCAAATGTAATGCCATCAAACGCATTTTCATCCTTCGAAGAAATGTCCCGTTCAGGTTTATTGGTATTTGTCATTCTTTGATCCTAACTGTGACCTATTTTCTTATTTAAATATAACTGTTATTCGCCAACTAACCAGCGTACAGCAGCATGACCACCATTTTCGTTCATACGAAGATGTGGGAATAACCATTGTAGCGCTTCATCAGCATCTTCTGAGAATTTCCAAGGTGGGTTAATCACCAGTAAACCACAACCATTCAAACCAACTGGAGTGTCATCAGGCCACACACAAATTTCGCATACCAACTGACGACGAATACCGGTTTTGTACATTTTCTTTTCAAAACGTTCAATCATCGCGCGATCTTTAATTGGATACCATACTGCAAAAACACCTGTCGGCCATTTTTTATAAGCAGCAACTAATAGCTCTACTAGCTGTGGAAAATCCTTACGTTCAATTTCGTAAGGTGGGTCAATCATAACTAAACCGCGCTTCTCTTTTGGTGGAATAACCCCTAAAAGCCCTTCATAAGCATCACGTTCATGCAGACCAGCACGTTTATCAAAAATATTGTGGCGCAACTGCTGAAATACATCACGCTGCATTTCAAATATTGTTGCTTTATCAATATCACGCATCCCTTCAAGCGCAAACCATGGTGAGCCTGGATATGCCCCTTTACCAAAGTTTTCACGCATCTTTTCAACAACTTTTAAGTATTGTTGAACACCTTCAGGCGCATTACGTTTAATTGAATCATCAAGTTTAACCAAACGATGAATACCATTTAAAAACTCACCAGACTTTTGCGCTTCAGAAGTCGACAAGTCATATTTACCTGCACCACCATGCGTATCTACATAGCGATAAGGTTTATCTTTATTATTGAGACGACTCAATAACTGAAGCAACAAAACGTGCTTCATGACGTCGGCAAAGTTGCCAGCATGGAAATGGTGACGGTAATTCATGTTTCATTAATTCCTGATATCAACGGATATTTTAGCATGAAAAATAGTTTCATTCCGATGCTATTCTTGCTCTAGAATACGTCACCTTTTTTCTGCTCTATTTAGGGGTTTTGTACATGGAAGCAGCCTATCTCCCAAAGTCTTGGCCGGTTGATCAAATTCTTGATGATTTAGATCAACACGGTTTTACAATTATTGATGATGCTTACACACTCACATATATACATGCACTTGTTGAAGAGTGTCTTTCCAACTTAAATCAGTTCCGTGATGCAGCCATTCAAAATGGCGTGGTCAGCAATATTCGCAGTGATCATATTTTATGGATCAATGAAAACTTAGAATACGCACAACAACATATTCAAGCTTTAAACGCCCTCGCACAAGAATTCAATCGGGCATTTTATTCGGGTATTCAAGATGTAGAAGCCCATTTTGCATGTTATAACGCCGGCGAGTACTACGCCCTGCACCGTGACAATCCACAAGGTAAAAATGGCCGTGTCATTTCTGCGGTTTATTATTTGCATGAAAATTGGCAAGCAAATTGGGGCGGCGAATTACGTCTACAAGATAAAAATGACAAATGGCACATTGTGCAGCCTAAACCCAACCGCATTGCGTTATTCCAAAGTGATTTACTACATGAGGTTCTCAAAGCCAAGCATCAGCGCTTATCGATTACAGCATGGCTACGTAATGACAATACGATGTGGTAAATCACTATTCCATCCTTTAAAAATTTTAAATTATCCTCATATATGAGGCATTCATAGATGAGGATTCTCCGATGCGTCAAAACACCAAGCAAATCATTCAGCGTATTGGCGAAACTGATCAATTGTTCTTACAAGCGAATACGCCAACATTAGCACTGGAACGTGCTGATCTTCGTCTACAATTAGTCGATATCAGTAAAAACCAACAGGAAAAAGTGCATTTCCTTCAGGAAGCGATTGTGCTGCTTGAACAAGGCCGTATGGAATTTGAAGAAATGCCGATGGCTTTGTATATTGATTTATCGCTGCATTTAGCAAAAGCCTATATGGTGTTCTTTGAAATTACTCAAGAGCAACGTTATGCCCTGATTACTCAGCAAATTATGAAGCCAATGTCCAAAGCTGAGCATGGCGGTATTTATTTCTATCTAGCATACGCTTCTGCCGTTAAAAATGAGCCCGCAATGACTCGACACTGGTTAAACAAATATTGCAAAACATCAGAATTTGAAATGGCGACCTTATTGGAACACCCATCATTCTTAAACTTTCATCAAGAAGATTGGTTTAATCAGTTATGCCAAAGTAAAATGCATTAAATAAAAAAAACACCTCCTATGAGGTGTTTTTTTATTCGAAGAAACGACTTAGACTGGCTGTAATTTATAAGCATCCATATGTAACTGCTGATTCAGTTCATCTACCCAAATTGCCCAGTCATCATCTTGAACCAAATGACTAATGAGAAAAGAGCGCTGAGACTTATTCCAAAATGGTGCATCGTGCAAAGATACATTGGCCGGCAATTGATGCGTACGTACATAAAGTTCGATCGCAGCCGCACTATTGGCTAACCCCAATTGAGAAAACAATAATTCTAAGGATGGTTTATTTTGATTGAGCATCTCGCCCTCCTTATCAACTAATCTGTCATTTATTATTTAATTAACTTATAAGATATTGATTAAAAAACCTAGCAAAACTGCTAGGTTTGTTGTTTCAAATTGTATTTAGATTTTGCATGACCCTGATAACTTATGTTCTGTATGCAATTGCTCATTTAACACATCGACCACAATGGCCCATTCATCATCTTTCTTCCAATGACTAATAATGAAATCTCGCTGTGACTTAGTCCAAAATGCCGCTTCGTGTAAAGGAATATCCATGGTCAACTGGTGGGTCTCAATGAATTGCTCAATACCCTGCTCGGATGAGTCCAACCCCAATTGATCAAAAAAAAGCTCCAAGGTCGGTTGTTGATCAAACATTATGTTCTCCTTCAGCCTATGCTTATTATTCTTTTAAGTTAGCGCGAAGCCTGACGAGTGTCAGTTACATCATCTACATGAGTTGTTATTTTTTGTTCAATTTTTAATAAAAAAAAGCACCCCAAAAGGAGTGCTTTTTCTAACTTAGTAAAATACTAAATTATTTAATCATGTCAGCAACTGCTGCACGTTCTTCTTCAAGCTCATTTAGAGTGAAGTTGATACGCTCACGGCTGAATTCATCGATTTCAAGACCTTGAACGATTTTGTATTCGCCATTTTCGCAAGTTACAGGGAAACCGAACATTACGCCTTCAGGGATACCGTAAGAACCATCAGAAGGAATACCCATAGTTACCCATTCGCCGTTTGTGCCAAGAGCCCAATCGCGCATATGGTCGATTGCAGCATTTGCAGCAGAAGCAGCAGAAGACAAACCACGTGCTTCGATAATCGCAGCACCACGTTTACCAACAGTTGGAAGGAACACATCTTTGTTCCAAGCAGCATCGTTGATTTTGTCTTTTAAGCTTTCGCCGTTTACAGTCGCGAAACGGTAGTCAGCATACATTGTTGGAGAGTGGTTACCCCAAACTGTCATAGTTTTGATGTCAGAAACTGCAACACCAGCTTTTTGAGCCAATTGAGTTAACGCACGGTTGTGGTCAAGACGAAGCATCGCTGTGAAGTTTTTCGCTGGAAGATCTGTAGCAGATTTCATTGCGATGTAAGCGTTAGTGTTTGCAGGGTTACCTACAACAAGAACTTTAACGTCACGGCTAGCAACTTCGTTAAGCGCTTTACCTTGACCGATGAAGATTTCACCGTTTACTTTAAGAAGGTCAGCACGTTCCATGCCTGGACCACGTGGACGTGAACCAACTAAAAGAGCGTAGTCAGCATCTTTGAATGCAACTTTAGGATCATCAGTACCGATCATGCCTTCTAAAAGAGGGAATGCGCAGTCGTCAAGTTCCATCATTACGCCTTTAAGCGCTTGTTGAGCTTTCTCAACTGGAATTTCTAATAATTGAAGGATAACTGGTTGGTCTTTACCCAACATTTCACCGCTTGCGATACGGAATAATAAGCTATAACCGATTTGACCAGCTGCGCCAGTAACGGCAACACGAACTGCTTGCTTCATGTAATTATCTCCAATTGAGGAAGGTCATAATGATTAAATAGCTGTTCTATCTAATCTTAATAATCATAAACGGCAAAGATTGTACTCCAATCTTTTGGCAGTTGCATGTAAAAGAGAATGCTTTTCAACAAAAGTATGATAGGAAATACAAATAAAATGCAGAAAAAAGCTTAAAACGAACCTTTAATTGTGAATGAAGCTGGACAATTTCCCACAACTGTGGTTGGGCAATGTTTGTACTGACCATTGTTTTTATAACAAATTTGAATTTCAGTCAGCATGCTACTGCCGTGGGTCTGCATACAATTAAACTCTATACTTTGTCCAGCCAAACCGCTATTCATACGTACCATCTTATTTCGTAAAACGCCGGCTTGCATGACACGTGTTTCCTGACTGGTTAATTCTTCAGGAACTTTCAGCTTGTCTGCATGGTTAATCACGGTACGGAAATACTGACTCGCATTCATTGGTACACAGCCCCCTATATTATGCCAAAGCGCAACACGCGCATTTTCATCGGGCATAATTCGTGCCACCACTTTGGCTTGCAATGGTGGCAGCTTAGGTGAACTATTGGTTGTACAATCTTTGCTATTAGTCTCTGGATACAGACCCGTAATATTTAAAGAATAGCCTTCCAAACATTTGCGCTTTTTATTTTTTAATGGGTCATAAGCACAAACTGCAGGGACCATTTGCACATCCATCACATATCCATTAACCACAGGTGCTGCCAAAGACACAGACATGCAAAGTCCCGCACCACTACCTAACAGTAGTGATGTCAGTACCCGAAATGCAGGTCTGTTTTCAAGTCTCGGCATCAATCAATTACCTGTGTTGATACGTGTTAAAAAACGATAAAATTAAAAAACTTATTGCGCACTACGCAACGGAATCATTTGCATACGCTTTTCAATTGACTGCGGTCCTTGTCCCAGCAGTAAACCGTAATGCGTTGCATTGGTCATCACATGTTTGACATAGTCGCGGGTTTCAGTCAGCGGAATCGATTCCGTATATTGATCCGCTGCAATCGCTTGGTATTCTGGCTGCCAGCGACGTGCACGATTCGGCCCTGCGTTATATCCCGCGGTTGCTAAAACTGGGCTATTGCTCAGCTGACGCTGAATCATTGATAAATAATAAGTACCATAACGAATATTGGTATTCATATCACTCAATGCGGCTGGGTTATAACTCTCTCCCATTTGTCGCGCGACCAGTTTTGCAGTATCTGGCATAATTTGCATCAAACCACCTGCTCCAACATGAGAGCGCGCACTCGTCACAAAGCGACTTTCTTGACGCATCAAACCGTAAGCCCATGCTGGATCAATACCAGCATTTCGACTATGACTCACCACATAGCTTTGATGTGGCATTGCATAACGTAAAGAATAATTGTGTTTATTGGTGGTTCGATCTGCCGCATAAATTGCACGATCATACCAACCAATATCAGTAGCACGTTTAGCTGCGGCAAGAATCATGCCATCATCATGCTTTAAATAGGCCTGACGGACAGCCCAGTTCCATTCACGGTTAATATAGCTGTCAGATGCATTAATATTGCGCAATGCAAAGGCACGATTAAAATGAATATCCTGACTCAATCGCTGCGCATCCTGTGCACTAGGCTGCACATTTGACGGAATATTGTTATAAGACTGACCAATTTTGTCACGTGCTAACAAATTATGGTAATCATCCCCCACTGCTAATTTTCGATAAATGTCTTGTGCCGTTCGTTTTGAAGAGGCATCGCCACGCTGCTCTGAAGCACGTGCCAACCAATATTGCCAACGATCTTCTTGCTTTTGTGTCACATTCATTGCATCAATGGCGCGAATCAAACTTTCCCATGCACCAAAACGAATGGCTTGACGTGCATAAATTTCAGCTTCTTCTGAGCTAAACGGCAAACCATAACTGGCATCTAAATAGTTCAGCACTTCACGGTTGAAATTGTTTTTCATCACCGTGGTTCCACCAATATAACCGACACTGCGATACAACGCTTTTTGTACGCTTTCAGGTGTGCCTTCCGCAGCACGCTTAACAGATGACATTGCACCATTTAAATCTGTATCCGCTAAGCGCCCCATCGCATAAATCAGATAAGCATGATCTTCTGCCGTCGCTTTGGGTGCTGCCCAAAGGTAATTTAATGGATTGGCTTGAATGGTATTGAGCTGGGCAAGACTAATATTCACACCAATGGTTTGTGCAGTTGCAATGGCCTGACCGGATTGCCCTGCACGCAATTGCCCCCACATGCGCTGATGACGATCATCTTTCGTCATTAATGGGCTCGACAACATCATGCGGCCTAAGCCTGTACATGAGTCGGGTTGCGAATTGGTGGTCAGCCAAACATCTTTAAATTCGGCGTAGACCAATGGATCGCCAGATTTGGCACGTACTTGAGCAATCGCACAGGTTTCCGCACGATCCGCATTTGAAACGTATTGCAAGACGGGCTGTGCAGTTGCGAAGTCTGCTTGTTTTACTTTTTCTTCAACATAATCGGCAGCAAGTTTTTCAGCCATTGCCGATTGCGGATAACGCTGCGCAAAACTTGTAATGGCGCTAGCAGGTTGCGAAGCCAAGTTATTATTCAAAATCCAATACTCTGGGTAGTAGCCCAAAACATCATTTTGCATTGAGTATTGATATTGCTGGAGCAAAGAGATGTTGCCTGAATTGGCCGCTCGTAAAGCATCATTAAATTGCTCATCCGCAGCATGTGCTGACAATGAAAGTCCGGATGCAGCCACAGTTAAAGCCAGCAATTTATAGTAATTTTTCTGTGTAAATTTCTGTTTTAACATCCACTTGCCTTCTTTCATGTCAATCTGTCCAATTACAGTACATCTAACCTTACTCGGAATTAGTTTAATAATTCTAAACTCAGCATTGTGTTCTGTTGTGTAACCTTATGATTACCCAATATTAATTTTCAAACATTTTTACTCCATAAATCAATATGAGCCAGTTGTTATTTTAAGCTGTAAGTTTGCCCTCAATTGCTGCTAAAATATCGGGCATTCTTAAAATCCTCTTTTTTGACCTCCGCAGCTGCACATTTCAACTCTTGATCTGTCTGTCAGCCACGTATGGTTTATTGATTTTCATAAAATTCCTTTAGGAGCCTACATGACGGTTCAAACCTTCATTCCCAATGGTGCCCAAGCTGCCTCAGAAAACACTGTAACCCAGCCACAGCACACCCCAGCCAACGATGGCTCAGTGAAAAAACTGTACATCGAAACGCAAGGGTGTCAGATGAATGAGTATGACAGTCAACGTATGGGCGACCTTTTAGGTGATTCACATGGTTATGTCCTAACCAATGATCCGAAAGAAGCCGATATTCTGCTCATGAATACCTGCTCGATTCGTGAAAAAGCACAAGAGAAAGTGTTCTCAGAATTGGGTCGCTGGCGCAAACTGAAAGAAAAGAATCCTGATCTTGTGATTGGTGTCGGTGGTTGTGTGGCATCTCAAGAAGGCGACAACATTCAAAAACGTGCGCCTTATGTCGATATGGTCTTTGGCCCACAAACTTTGCATCGTTTACCGCAAATGCTGGATCAACACACTGAACAAGTGGTTAAGCCGAAAAAAGAAAAAATTCAATTGGTGGATATTTCATTCCCTGACATTGAAAAATTCGACTTCTTACCAGAACCGCGTGTAGAAGGTTTTAAAGCCTTTGTCTCGATTATGGAAGGCTGCTCAAAATACTGTTCTTTCTGTGTGGTTCCTTACACACGTGGAGAAGAAGTATCACGTCCACTGGATGATGTATTGGCAGAAATCGCAACTTTGGCTGAAAAAGGTGTCCGTGAAATCAGTCTTTTAGGTCAAAATGTTAATGGTTACCGTGGTGAAACCTTCGAAGGTAATATTTGCACCTTTGCAGAGTTACTGCGTTTAGTGGCCGAAATTCCGGGCATTGGACGTATTCGTTACACGACATCACATCCACTAGAATTTAACGATGATTTGATTCAATGCTATCGTGATTTGCCACAAATGGTTTCTCACTTGCACTTACCTGTTCAAAGCGGTTCAAACGACGTACTTCAAGCCATGAAGCGTAACCACACCATTGATGTCTATATCGATAAAATTGCACGTTTGCGTCAAGTTCGTCCAGACATGCACTTATCTTCAGACTTCATTATTGGTTTCCCTGGCGAAACAGATGCACATTTTGAAGAAACTTATCAATTCATTAAAGATATGGACTTTGACCATTCTTATAGCTTCATTTATTCAAAACGTCCAGGTACACCTGCGTCTGAACTTGAAGACACGACCTCTGAAGATGTGAAAAAAGAACGTTTAGCGAAAGTTCAACAATGGATTAAACAATCAAGTATTGATAAGACCGACGCGATGTTAGGCACGATTCAACGTGTCTTGGTAGAGTCTGTTTCAGACAAAGATCCAAACTTATTGATTGGTACTGCGGACAATACTCGTTTGGTGAGCTTCATCGGTGATCCTGCATGGGTAGGTCGTTTTGCTGAAATCGAAATTACCGACATTAAAACTTTGAAGTTTGTTTATGGTGAACTCTTGAATCTTGAGCCTGACGTGGCGTAATGTAAGACTAATCGTCAGACCAATATAAAGGAATTCTCTTGACTGCAGCGATTCGACGTACTGTAACTTTTGCTGGTATTCCACTTGACCGTTTACAAAGCATGCTCGGTGCTTATAACGGTCATCTCAAACAAATTGAACAACGTTTAGAAGTCAAAATTTCCCATCGTGCAGATGCATTTTTTGTCGATGGGGAAATCGATGCGGTTGAGAGAGCCGAAAGCCTCCTTCACCGTTTATATGAAGAGTCCGAAACCAACCCACAAATCAGTGCAGATACACTGCATATGATGATTCAAGGCAGTCAAACCGATCGTGAAATTCAGGAAGATTTTTCTGAAAATGAACATTCAGGTTTAGACAATGTCTACTTGCAAACACGTAAAGGTCGGATTAACCCACGCGGTGCCAACCAAAAACGCTATGTGCAACGTATTTTACAAAGCGATATTTCCTTTGGTATTGGCCCTGCTGGTACAGGTAAAACTTACCTAGCTGTGGCCGCTGCTGTCGATATGCTAGAACGCAATGAAATTCAGCGAATTTTACTAGTTCGTCCTGCGGTCGAAGCGGGTGAAAAACTCGGTTTCTTACCTGGTGATTTAACCCAAAAAATTGACCCTTACTTGCGTCCCTTATATGACGCCTTGTATGAAATGTTGGGCTTTGAAAAAGTTGCAAAACTGATTGAACGCCAAGTGATTGAAGTTGCACCTTTGGCCTACATGCGTGGTCGTACTCTAAATCACTCTTTTGTAATTTTAGATGAAGCACAAAACACTACCCCTGAACAAATGAAAATGTTCTTAACCCGTTTAGGTTTTGGTTCTCGTGCGGTCATTACTGGTGACGTTACACAGGTCGATTTACCACGTGGTCAGCAATCAGGCTTGGCACATGCGCTACGTGTGATTGATAAAATTAAAGAAATTCACATTACTCGCTTCCACTCCCGAGATGTAGTACGTCATCAATTGGTTCAAAAAATTGTTGAAGCCTACGAAGGATGGGATAGCGAACAACAACGCCTAACGGCAGAACAACGTGCTGAACGTAAAGCACGTCAAGAAGCCTTAGTTGCGGACAATGATGCTAAAGCTGATGAGCAGCATCAGGACTAAACCATTTAAGGATTCATTTTGAAACTTAATCTCTCCTTGCAGCAAAATTTTCAATCACCTGAGTTGGTGGTGAAACGTGCGCATATCAAAAAAGTGGTGGAAACTGCTTTACGTCATATTGAAACTCAAAGTGATTGTGAAATTGGCATCGCATGTGTCGATAATGACGAAAGCCACAAATTAAATTTGGAATATCGTGGTAAAGACAAACCGACCAATGTGTTGTCTTTCCCGAGTGATCTTCCAGATGAAATGGCTGCGATTTTGGATTCATTTCCAATTGGCGATTTAGTCATTTGTATACCTGTGGTACTTCGTGAGGCCAGTGAACAAAATAAAGCAGCCCTTACCCATTTCACTCATATGCTGGTACACGGTACGTTGCACCTCATGGGCTATGACCATGAAACATCTGACGAAGATGCGGAAGAAATGGAAGCTTTGGAAATCGAAATTTTGGCCAAACTCGGTTTTGACAATCCATATCTAGAACGAGATTAAGCCCTCAAATAAAAAAAGCGAGCTACGGCTCGCTTTTTTTATGCCTTTATTCCATCATTCTTTCACACAAAAATAAAATGCCACCACTATGACCTATGTCGTAATTTTCAAAGCTCGAATTAAGCATCTCGATTCAAAGTATTTTCAAACAGCGCAGCGCATGCGTGATCGAGCATTATCCACATTCAACTGCCAAAAATTTGAAGCGTTGACTGAAGGTGAAAACGAAATTGCATTGTCTTATTGGAAGGATTTAGCGGATATTCACGCATGGCACAATGATGCAGAACATCAAGTTGCACAAGCCCTCGGCAAAAAAAGCTGGTATCAATTTTTTAGTGTCGAAGTCTGTGAGGTCATTCGACACTATCAATCGACCTGTTAACTAACGTACTTCAAACTCGGCTTCCGCAGGGTCAAAACGCCACGTCCGTACAATACGTAATTCAGAAATATCTTTCATTTTGGCATCAAACTGGCCAAATGGTGCCGCTTTACGTACCGAAGTTTTCGCTGCGTCATCAAGCAGAGTCGAACCTGAGCTTTCAATTAAACGAATCGCGCGAATACCACCATTGGTATTCAATATCACCATCAGACGTACTTCACCTGATAATTGCTGTTGTTTAGCAGCTTCAGGATAGTAGCGATTGCCATAAAACTCGACTTTTTGACGGAATTTTTCCATATAGGCAGCTGATACATCTTGCTTGGCTTGAATCCCATCAATGGTTTTAATTTTTTGCTGACGGCTAAAGTTTTGTTGGCGTTGTAAATATTGCGCTTCAATACTTGCCACCATAGCCGCTTTCGCTTGGAACTGGCTATTGAGTTCTTCAACAGCTTTTTTACGACTATTTTCTTCGGCTTGCTTTTGCCAACTTAAAGTGGTCATTAAAACTTTTTCTTCAAAGCTTAATTGTTTCTTTTGCTGTAATTGCTCAAGTGCTTCATTTTTTTGCTCGCCCGCTTTCTGTTCAATCATGGGTGCTGGCATATCACTCGACATACGATGTGATTCACGAAAAGTACCTGAACCTTGTTGATCAGCTTGTGCCAAAAAGTCAGCATGTTCTACTTCATCGGTGGCAGGACGCAAAGAAACGGCTATTTCTTTGGTATTGTATTCACCTTCTTGCGGCATGGTAAATTGCATTGTCAAAAATGCCAGATGTAACAAAGCCGCCAGTAAAACCGCAGTCGTAAAAACTGGATCTTTCCACCACTCTTTGACCAACGGCATAAACGTTATTTTTTTCAGCATCACATTAAACCGACAATTTGCCGCATTCCCCAAACTGCATAAAACAGTATAAAATAAACCTCGTTTTCATTTTTTTATGAAAATGAGAAATCCATCAACACATCGATAACGCACAATTAAAATCATGAAAATGGTGCAATTTATTTTGCTAAACTGCAAGATCAAAACCTTGTGTTTTTATAGAAATCGACAAGATACACCCAGTCAAAAATCATAATTTGCCAGGATGCGCCTCTTATGCAAACGCTAATTTCCAATATCTCTAAACGTATACGACAAGTGTACCAAAAAGCAGAAGGGTTTATTGAAGATGAGCGTGAATTCCCGATGTCTCAAGTGTTCCTAAATGCGACCTTTGAACGCTTTGTGACTGATAATGTGAAGATGCTCAAAGACTTGCATGCTGATCTGCACGATGACTGGCTTCGACTATATGCCACACTGGATTATAACGGCCTGGTCATTACACTCTCTGTCGATTTAAAACTGGTACAGATGGAACTCAACAAACAAACCCAACTGATTGTATTTGAACAAATTAGTGATACACAAGTGATTGAAGCGAAGTATCCAAATGTTCTGTATAAGGTGGGCGTGCGCATGGCCTTATGGTTCTATCAAAAAGTACTCAACCAAGATCCATTGGGTATGATTTTGGAAAAGCTGAACGTCATCAAAGTTAAAGATGATTTACTGTATTTAGACCTGAATCGCTGGCTCGGTAAAAGCCGCTCGATTATCGACACACTAGGCAAAGTCCATGTCAATCATGCTGTTTTACGTGAGGCTGAATTGGTGGTCATCGGTAACGTTAATCTAACAGCGCTGTTTACTAAAATGGCACAACAGCGGATTGAAGATTGGGATGATTCAAATTTAAAAGTCGATGAAGTCACGCCTATAAAGCAAAAGGAAAGCTAGACTTATCCTGTACTTAGACATCTTGAACCTATAAAAACGCTACACAATATATACATTAGGCACGGATTTGTGACGTGATTCTCCACAATCCAGCCGCATAATAAACATATCAAGTGGTTTAGCCCACCGCACTTCTATTGAATAGGAAAACCATACTTATGGCACATTCAGTTTTGAAAAATTTAGGTCTTGTTGCTGGGGTATCGACTACACTGCTTTTGACTGGTTTCTCAAGTCAGTCATTTGCCATGAGTCCATTCCAAGCAAGCTACCAGTTTAATTACAACGGTAAAAATATGGGTTCAGCAACACGTACCCTGAAACAATCTGGGAATAATTGGACCTATGTATTTGCTGCCAAAGCAGGCGCAATTGCCTCTGCAACTGAAACCAGTCGTTTTAGTTTGAATGGCACACAAATTAATTCAAATAGCTTTAGCCGTACCAGTAAAATTTTGGTGCACAACAACACCATGAACATCAATTTCAATGCTGGTGCAAAAACCATTAACACCAAAAAAGATGACAAAGCACGTTCATTTACTTGGAAGTCTGGTGTGCTAGATGAACTGAATGCCGAATTGCAAATCCGTGAAGATCTGAAAAAAGGCGGTTTGAAATCGAATTACTATATTGCTGATGCCAAAGAAGTTGAAGGCCGTAAATTCGTCAAACAAGGTACTGAAAAAGTCACAACTGCATACGGCAGTTTCGATACAGTTAAAGTCGTTATGAAACATGATAAACCGGGTCGTCAAACCACCTTCTGGTTGGCTCCAAAACTTGACTACTTACCTGTGAAAGTATCGCATCAAGACAACAAAACCTCATATGGTCTGCTTTTGACAGGCTATAAAGGTGCAACAAATTAATTGATTTGATCAATTTCGCTTGCATTTTTCTCGGTGCTTTTTAAAATACGCTTTTGCTTTAAAAAGCACCTGCCCCTCGAGGATTCTCCCGTGCACGCTCTGGAACAGAAAATCTTAGCTGAAGGTATCGTTCTCTCTGAAGAAGTTCTGAAAGTCGATTCTTTCTTGAACCACCAAATTGACCCTGTAATGATGCAGCAAATTGGTCAAGAATTTGCCCGTTTATTTAAAGATGCTGGCATTACCAAAATCATCACCATTGAAGCTTCAGGTATTGCACCTGCAGTTATGGCGGGTCTTGAACTTGGTGTTCCTGTGATTTTTGCACGTAAATATCAGTCTTTAACATTAAAAGACGATCTATATCGCTCTAAAGTATTCTCTTTCACGAAACAAACTGAAAGTACGATTGCAATTTCTAAGAAACACATCAACGCTGCTGATAAAGTTTTAGTCATTGATGACTTCTTAGCTAATGGTCAAGCAGCATTAGGTTTAGCTGACCTTATTCATCAAGCAGAAGCTGAAGTACTCGGTATTGGTATTGTGATTGAAAAATCATTCCAACCAGGCCGCGATATTTTGCTTGAAAAAGGCTACCGCGTAGAATCATTAGCACGCGTTAAATCACTCGCAAATGGCACTGTCGAATTTGTTCGTAACTGATTTATTTCAGCACGATAATAAAATGAGAACACTTCGGTGTTCTTTTTTTTGCTTTAAATCTGCCATAACCGTGACAGAACCAGCATTTTCTTGGCACTTTGTTACAAGCTGACTAAACATCTCTTAGAAAAAATCGATAAAATTCAGTGAAAATGTAGTGATTGATCATATTCGTCAAGGTTTTGACCCTGAAATTGATTTAAGCTGCAAGATAAATTCAGCCACATTATTTATTAAGGCTACAGGATGTTATGAATACAGAAAATCAATTGATGGAACACGCTGTAAAATGCTCAAAATGCGGTTCAACAGATGTTGAAAAACGTAACCACGAACAAAACTTACAAAAAATTGGTGGGGTCTTACTCAGCGGTGCAGGAACAGCAGCCGGCACAGTGGGTGGTGCTGCGTCTGGAGCATCTATTGGTGCAGCCATTGGTGGTGTTACAGCTGGCCCACTTGGCGTGATTATGGGCGGGACAATTGGTACATTTGTTGGGGCGATTAGCGTTGGCATCACAGGCGGCTTTTTAGGCCATCGCTTTGGTAAAAAAGCAGGTGTGATTGTAGATCAAAATATTTTTTTAGATTATCAATGCAAGGCCTGCAAACAACGCTTTGAAGTTGAATCTCAACCTGAAGATGCAGCAAAAACTGAAGATCAAGACTAATTTTGATTGCTGCTAAATTAAAAAAGAGCGTTTCTACGCTCTTTTTTATTTCATCATCCTGCAATTAATTTTTTAACTACTTCACCCAGTCGTTTACCCTGATCTTCACATAAGGCACGTTCATCTTGACTTAATGTTTGATCATGGCGTGCCCCACTAACATGACTCGCACCATAGGGTGTACCGCCAGTTTTAGTATTCGACAACGCAGGATGTGCATTGCTCAAACCCATAATCATCATGCCATGATGAAATAAAGGCGGCAGCATGGTCAGTAAAGTGCTTTCTTGCCCACCATGCATTGAACCTGAACTGGTAAATACGCATGCCGGCTTACCATGCAATGCCCCGTTCAGCCAAAGCGCGGTAGTTTGATCTAAAAAATATTTCATTTCTGATGCCATATTACCAAAGCGTGTTGGTGAACCGAGTGCTAGACCAGAGCAATTTGCTAGATCATCTAATGTGCAATAAATATCGCCTTCAGCAGGAATACTTGGTTCAGCTTCTTTTACCACAGACGAAAGATTCGGAACAGTGCGAATCTTCACAGCCATACCTGTCGCTTCAATACCATTGGCAATCAAATGCGCCATTTCCCGTGTAGAACCATATTTGCTGTAATACAACACCAGTACATATGCTTGCATGATTTTTATTAATTCGATTAAAAAAGAAAACTATACGGTATTTTTCCTATTTTTTGGTTAAGCTAAACCATGAAAATTGCATAAACATGAATAAAATAACTCGAGACCGATACGCATGATCGAAGCATTTTTAAAAAAACTTCCCTTTTATGACAAGAAATGGTTTCAATTTATTTTATTTGTCATTCGCCGCTTTGAGGCTGATCGTTGTCGTGAACAGGCTGGCTCTTTAACGTATACCACCCTGTTTGCTGTGGTACCGATGTTGACGGTTTTCTTGGTTATTATCTCTTCCATCAATGCCCTCGAACCCGCACGTCAACAGTTACAACAACTGATTTATAGTAATTTCCTACCAAAAACCACCATCGCTTTTGATAAAGCCCTCAATGCCTTTACTGATAAATCCAGCAATTTAACCGTCATTGGTGTGCTTTTTTTATTCGTCACTACAGTGATGATGCTAACCAGTATCGAAACCGTGTTTAACCGTATTTGGAGAGTGCGTGAAACGCGTGGCGGCATCATTGGTTTCATGCGCTATTGGACTATTATTTCCTTAGGACCGATTTTACTCGGCAGTGCCTTTGTGGTGTCATCAACTTTGGCATCCATGAATGTGCTGAGTAATAATTTTGCTGGTTATGAACTCGATGGTGCTTTTTTACTGTGGGTTATCTCCTTTTCATTAACCATTTTAGGTTTCTTTATTTTGTACTGGACCATTCCCAATCGAAGTGTGCCGATTAAAGCAGCTTTGATTGCCGGTGTATTTAGTGCGGTGGTTTTTGAACTTTTGAAAAATTTGTTTGGCTTTGTCATGTCAAACTTCACCAGTTATCAAATTGTCTATGGTGCTTTCGCTGCCGTCCCCATTTTCCTACTTTGGATATTTTTGTCTTGGAATATTGTACTGATTGGTGTGGAAATCAGTTATGCCCTCACCGCCTTTAATTCAGGCAAGGACCAAAAGCGCCATCCCGTGATTATGCTGATGGACTTACTCGAACTGTTTTATAAAAAACAAAAAATTGGTGAAAGTGTTTCTGAGAAAGAAGCTCTTGAAGTTTTAGGTCGCGATGAAATTGGACGACTGCCAACCTACATGGCTTTATTTGAAAAGCAAAGTTTGATTAAGCGCACAGATGACGATCGCTATGTATTGGTACGTAATTTATCGCAAGTGGATTTTTGGAGTTTCTATAGTCATTTACCCTATCCACTTCCAGACCGCCAAGACCTTAGTAATGTCTGTCCAGACGATGAATGGATGCAAAAAATTGGTCCGCAGCTCATTGAGTCTGACGACTATCTTGCAGCAAAACTCTCCATTCCTTTGTCTAAAATATTTGAAGAAAAATAACGCCACATCAACTAAAAAGGAGAGCAATGCTCTCCTTTCAATAGATTAATGTGTAAATACTCTACTAACCCGCAGATTTCGTATGCGGAATAAATTTAGCCAGCCAACGGTGCAAGGTCACGGTCATCACACCTAACATCACCAAGGCTGTGCCAAGTATAAAATTTAGTTCAATTGTTTCGTTTAAAAATACAATACCAAACACCATACCAAAAATAGGCGTTAAAAAAGAAAATACACCTAAACCATTGGCACGGTATTTACTGAGTAGCCAAAACCATAGCATCAAACTAAAAAACGAAATAATAAACACATGGAAAAGCATGCTACTGATCGAGATAGCCGTCCAATGTAAAGTGGTTTGACCTGTAAGCCAAGCCACAGGCAAGAGGAATACAAAGCCACCCACCAACTGATAAAATAATGTCTGAGTCGGTGGTGCATCAGCCAATTTACTTAAACGTAGCGATATGGTTGTTAATGCCCACATTACACCCGCAAGCAATGCCATGACATCGCCTATTAAGGCTTGAGCGTTATAACCAGCATTACCCTCTCGCCCTATAAAGGACAGCACAATACCTGAAAAATGCTAGGAAAATACCGCCCCATTGAATTGGACTTAACTTTTCATCGGGTAATTTCCAATGTAAACCCAAGGCAACAAAAATTGGTGCGGTATATAGTAAAACCACTGTATGTGATGCTGAAGTGAAACGAAGTGACTCAGCCACTAAAATAAATTCTGCGGAGAATAAAAATGCCAACCAAATTCCAGGCATTAAATATTCACGCGTATATAAATGTGTGCCAGCTTTTAAGCGAATTAATGGAAAGACCAGCAACGCAGCAAGACCTGAACGAATGGCAATTTGCATGATGGGTGCAATATCAGCAGCAGCTAACTTAAGTACCACCTGCTGCGCACCTAAAATCATGCACAAAATAATCATCAGACCTGATGCTTGCGCATCAAGTGCTTTACGCTGTCCCACAAGATTCACTCGATAATATGATAGATGACACTATAAAGCTGTCTGAAATAAAATATATACTTCAATACAGACAAAATATCTTCTTATTCAGGCAAATTTAATCATGCGTCATAAAGCTCATTTAGAAACAGCATCATTGAAGCAGCTGCCAACCAATGACCTCATTCAAGCCCCGCTTTGGATGAGCTTTCGTAACGACCCTGCTTTGTCTGTCTATCCTGTCCATGGGCATGCGTGGGGAGAATTTGTTTATGCCTTTAATGGTGTGATGGAGGTCAATATTGACCACGTCGATTACATTACACCTCCACCGTATGGCATTTGGTTACCACCAAATTTAGAACATAGCGGTTTAAACCGTACCGCTGTTTCGCATGGTACGTTATATATTCATGAATCTTTATGTCACCAGCTTCCCAAGCAAGCAGGAATCTTACTCAGCTCGCCATTAGTCACGGCATTATTTACCCATCTTAGAGTTCTACATGACAATCCTGAGCTAGATGAAAATTCGGTTGAATATCAGCGCTTATTACATGTCTTGCTCGACCAACTTCATCAAGCCAATTTAGTCAGTAGTTATTTACCGCACTCCGAGCATCCTGCGCTAAAACAAATTTTAGACTTTCTCCATCAACATCCTGCCGATCAAAGCACGTTAGATGAATTGGCCCAACGCATTAACATGACAGAGCGTACCCTTGCACGCTACTGCCAAAAAGAATTAGGCATGTCTCTACATGAATGGCGTCAACGACTTAAAGTGACCAAAGCCATGACAATGCTGAATTCTGGCCAAAAAGTCGAAAGTATCGCGCTCGAACTGGGTTATGCCAATGCATCCGCCTTCATTAATATGTTCAAAAAATGGATGCTGTGTACTCCTGATCAATTTCGTAAGTCAGGACTCAGTGGATAATTTTTGCAAATTCAAATTAGTTTACGCAATTGTCTTTTCAATGCATTTATTTATGCTGTACTTATCTTATAAAAAAGGCTGCACCAAGCAGCCTTTTATTTAACTCACCGATAAAGATTACTTCACAAAGGTTTTCCACACGTAGTCTTGATCTTTACCTTTAAGCGTCATGCTTAATTGATCACCTGCATTTAATGCAGCAACACCTGCTGGTGTACCCGTCATGACCACATCACCCGCTTCTAAGCTAAATACTTGGCTAATATCTGCAAGCAATGTACCCACATCAAAAATAAGCAATGCGGTATCCCCTTTTTGGCGCAGCTCATTGTTAATTTCAAAGGTGTAATGTACATCTTTCCAATCAGTTACCACATCTGCTACATCAACCCAGTCCGCAAGCATACACGAACCATCAAAGGCTTTTGCACGCTCCCAAGGATGACCTTTTTTCTTCAAATCATCTTGTAAGTCGCGTAAGGTTAAATCCAAGCCTAATGTCACTGCACCTACCGCTTCTAATGCTTTTGCAGGATCAGTTTCAGCCTTCAAAGGGCGGTCAATACGTAAACTTAATTCACATTCATAATGACAGTTGCCCCATTCTACGTTCCAAGCAATGCCATCCTCTAAAGAAATGAGCGCACTCGGTGGCTTAATAAACAATACCGGATGATCTGGAATAGCATTGCCTAACTCTTTGGCATGATCGGCATAACTACGACCCACACAAATAATTTTAGATGGACGTGATGACATGGGCTTCCCTCCGATGAAATGTTTAAATTTATTTTTTAAAAGTATTCACAAAGATACTTTGATCTGCCGGATTAGCAAAAGCACTTTTAGGCACAATGATGACCGTCTTGCTTTTTAATTCGATCATATAGGTGTGTTTACCTTCAGCAAAAGTTACAACTTCAGCATAATTGAAGACATTTTTACGACCGTTGGCATGAATCTCCGCATAGTCTTGAAATAAATCAATACCTTGCTCACTTTTGCCTAATTGATATTTTACAAACTGACGTTTAAACATCATCGGTAAAAACCAATAGCGCATTAACCCTTGTAATAACAAGAAAAATGCACCAAGCCCCACATAGTAAGCACCAACACCATTTACACCAAGGTAAATACCCCAAATGATAATCCCGACACTAATCGCAGGCGTTAAAAAGCGAGTAAATTGCTTTTTGCCAAAGGTTGCCAATGCAAAACCATCCTGTGATTCTTCAAGATTTAAAAAATAGCGCAGTGATAATGCTGGTTGAGTCTCAGACATAAGCGTAAATACATGAAAAGTTAATTTGGGCTAAATACTACACCACATTTCTATTGATCTTCATGCTTTTTAAGCTTTGGATGTAACACTTCACTACTTTCAAACACGCAAAAAATGTTTTAAAACATCTGCAATAAAAAATACGCAGATACAGGAAGTATTGCAGATGAAAAAAATAATAATGTCTGTGCTGCTATGTACGTGCTGGATGAGCACGACAAGTTGGGCACGCATGATTCACTGGCAAGCTGATGTACCAAGCAGCCTTGATTTGTTTCAGGGTCAAGCCCATGCTTTAGCTGATCTGGCCGCAGATCGTATCGTCATTTTTGCCCATCCAACCCAACACATTCGCTTACCCACCATGGGCACTCGTCAAAGTAAAATTGGGCAATACCAAAGCGCTGCGGTGGTCGTTCCAACTAACAGTAAAAATGTCGCGCGACTGCTGTCGAATTACAGCAATTATGCTGGCTTATTTCCCACGCTCAAATCCGCTGAAGTCGTTGAGCAACACGGTAATCTCAGCCAAGTACGCTATAAAATTCATATCCCAACCCCGATTCCGGTACTGAATTTTAAAGAATCAGTATTGATGCAGCACCAACTTCAGGGCAACAGTTTGACCAGTTTAATTTTAGAAGCACCTGTTCCCTTTGGTGCAGGGAAAATTGAATGGTTTGAACTGGATAAAAATCACACCTTAATTACCATTACCCAGTGGGGCGATCTCGATCAGCCAAAAGGATTTTTATTCAGTAAAATTTTAAAGGCTTTACCAGATGCCAAATTGGGAATACCCGCAGGAACCAATGGCTTCCTTCTTGAATCCTTACAGCGTCGCTTCAAAGCATTTAGCAGTGAAACACTTGCCGCTGGTCAACTCCCAAAGCTGCAACTTAATCGTAACCAACTTGAAAAAATCAGTCAGCTGAGTCAGCGCTCTCAAGCACCAGTGTCATTTATCCTACCTGCTCAGCGTGTTCCTTACGGGCAAAATTATGAACTTATGCGCTTTAGTAGCAGTTATCAATATTACTTGCAAAATCCATCTAAACTACAGCACTGGATAGCCGCACCTGCATTTCAAAAACTTTTTCCAAGACAAGTCAAAGAAATGCAGATCACCAAACTTAATGCAAAGACCATTGATGCAGACTATAAAATTTCAGTTGGTCTTGGGGTAATTAATATCCCCTTCGATTTTAAAATGCGTTTTGATTATCCAGATTTGTTGCAAAACCAATATACCGCGACAGGGGGGGATCTACAGTTTGTCCGAGGTTCAATGCAAATTCATCCACAACAGCAAGGTTCTTTATTACAACTGACCAGCGCCATGAAAATTGATGATAAAGCACCGTTTTTACTACGTGCAATGCGCAGTCTGCCTTATCACGATATGCTTCCAGCTTTGGGTGGAAATACGGTTTTTGCATTGAAAGTTAAAGAAAAACTCAGCTGATTAAATCAACTGAATGATGTGAAATTATATAATCGGTTTTAGCTATATTTCAGACACAAAAAAACCGCAACATGTGCGGTTTTTTCTAACTTGATCAAGTTGGTGCGCTCAGAGAGATTCGAACTCCCGACCCCTTAGTTCGTAGCCAAGTGCTCTATCCAGCTGAGCTATGAGCGCGACGTCTTGATGTGGCTCATTATACGTGATTATTATTATTTGTTAAGTGCTATTTTAATAAAATTGATACAACTGCCTAGATATTAAACATTAATAGCTTTGAAGTATTAAAAATTAAGCAAATGTAGTCGAGCTATGCTTATTTTATATGACAACGTTCCTACCCTTTTGAATGATTACACAGAAAAATAATAAGACCATCAAAAAACACTGGTCTTTAAAATCCAGCATCACAGATCCAACTTAAACACTCAACACCTAACATTCAATCATTAAATAACAAAACCAAAGCAGCGAATTTAATCACTGCTGCAAAAAATCAGGCATTGATTTTATTGGGGTAAATTTTTATGTACTATTTTCTATGTGGTACTTTTCTATTTGGTGCTGTAAATTTTGTTCATCATATTGACCGATCATTTACCAACCTAAAACCAATACGCATTGGCTATGCACTCATTGCACTTGATGGCTTTCGCTCTATCCACTGACTTGCACAGACAATCATGGCATTGTTAAATATTTGATGTAACTCAAATTTCAGGCACAAAAAAACCGCAACATGTGCGGTAATTTGTTCAAGTTGGTGCGCTCAGAGAGATTCGAACTCCCGACCCCTTAGTTCGTAGCCAAGTGCTCTATCCAGCTGAGCTATGAGCGCTAAACTTGTGTGCCTTTAACGGCTTACGTTACTTTAAACTTACTTATTGGTGCGCTCAGAGAGATTCGAACTCCCGACCCCTTAGTTCGTAGCCAAGTGCTCTATCCAGCTGAGCTATGAGCGCGACATAAGTAAATCGTGGCGGTGAGAGAGGGATTCGAACCCTCGATACAGTTGCCCGTATGCATCCTTAGCAGGGATGTGGTTTCAGCCACTCACCCATCTCACCGTAACGTGCGGCCATAATACAAAGATCGAGGGGGGACTGCAAGCTCCGTCTTTATATTTTTTTCATTTTTTTGTTCAATTAGATACTTTTTAAACGATTTGAATAAATCCTTCTGATAAAAGTCGATATTCCGTCCATCTCTACGGCTTTTCATGCTTAAACATCGTAAAATATGTTTTGAAAACACTTTATTGCAATCAATTACGTGCAGTATCGCGCAGCATGTCTTATGCTAATCCTAATCTTCTAATTTGAAGTCAAATACATTATGAAAAACTGGGTCGACCCCGAAGCGAAAGCTGAAGCCGAACGTTATGAAAATCCAATTCCGAGTCGTACTTTAATTCAAGAGACGATTGAACAACTGAATACTCCCCTATCTCATGCTGATTTTGTGGAGCACTTTGCAATTGCTGATCAAAAAAGTATTGATGCATTAAGTCATCGTCTGATTGCGATGGTTCGTGATGGTCAGTTGATGAAAGATGGATTTAAGTTCCAGCTTGCAGCTGAGCAACCGACTCATGAAGCAACGGTTTATATCAATTCTAAAGGTATGGGAACTGCAAGTGTCAGCGGTTCTGACGACTTATTATTACCAGAGCGTGAGCTACGCCAAGTATTTAATGGCGACCGTGTTAAAGTACGTCAAACTTCAGTTGACCGTAAAGGTAAAGCGTGGGGCTTTATTACTGAAGTATTGCAACATCGTGTTAAACAAATTATTGGTAAAGTGTCGGAATATGAGGGTGAATATTTTATTCAACCTGCCAATCCAAATGCACACCAACCGATTACCCTCGAAAAAGAATTAATTGAACATGCCAAAGTAAAATTAGGCGATTCAGTACGTGTCGAAATTGACGACTATCCAACCAAAGAAGAATTTGCGACAGGCCACATTATTCAGTCTATGGCGGACAAAGCAGATACTGAAATCATCATTCCACAAACCATTTTGGAATATGGTCTGCCTTACGAATTCCCTGATGAAGTTCAAAAAGAAGCCGATAGCTTTAAAGAACCATCAGAACAAGATCGTCAAGGTCGTGTCGATTTACGTGATTTAGCTTTAGTCACCATTGATGGTGAAGATGCCCGTGACTTTGATGATGCCGTTTATGCTGAAAAACGTCCGGGTGGCGGTTATCGTGTGGTTGTTGCGATTGCCGATGTGAGTCACTATGTTCGTCTAGGTAAACCATTGGATGATGAAGCACAGGAACGTGGTACTTCGGTGTACTTCCCTCACTTCGTTTTACCGATGTTACCAGAAGCACTTTCCAACGGTTTATGTTCGCTGAATCCAAACCTGGACCGCTTATGTATGGTTTGTGATTTGAATTTATCACGTGCCGGTCGTGTGACGAAATTTGAATTCTATCCGGGTGTGATGCATTCCAAAGCACGTCTGACCTATACCCAAGTTGCGGAATACTTCGATGGCAACAGTCAAGCCATTCCAGAAGACCGTGATGTACGTAAATCAGTCAATACTTTATTCCAACTCTATCAAGTCCTCAAAGGCTTACGTGCTGAACGTCATGCCATGGAATTTGAAACCGTTGAAACGTATATGACCTTTGATGAGCTGGGTGGTATTAAAGAAATCCTACCGCGTACACGTAATGATGCACATAAGCTAATTGAAGAGTGCATGTTACTGGCAAACGTTGCCGCAGCTGAATATGCATTGAAAAATGAAATTCCGATGCTTTACCGTGTACATGAGCCACCAGAGTTTTCACGTATTCAAAAGGTTCGTGACTTTGTTAAATTGCTGGGCTTACCGTTCCCTGAACAACCAACGCAAGCAGATTATCAAGCCGTAATTGAAGCAACCAAAGACCGTATTGATGCCCCGAGCATTCATGCCGTTTTATTACGCTCCATGATGCAGGCATATTATGGTGCCAATAATTCAGGACACTTTGGTTTAGCATATGAGGCTTATACTCACTTCACATCACCAATTCGTCGTTATCCTGACTTATTACTTCATCGTGCGATTAAAGCACAATTGAAGAAAAAACCATATCCTATTTCAGGTGCTGCTTTAGATGATGCGGGTGAGCATTTCTCTGCGACTGAACGCCGTGCTGATGAAGCCTCTCGCTCTGTGACTACATGGTTAAAATGCCATTATATGCAGCAGCATTTGGGTGAAGAGTTTGTTGGTACCATCAGTGCAACAGCTGAATTTGGCCTATTCGTGACCCTCAAAGATTTGTACGTCGATGGCATGATTCATGTTAGCCAATTGGGTGATGACTTCTTTGTTTATGACCAAGCCAGTCAAAGTCTTGTCGGTCAAGCACGTGGTCAAGCCTTTAGTTTAGGAGATGAAGTCAAAATTAAAGTTGCGGGGGTAAATCTCGAAGAACGTAAAATTGATTTTGAGTTAATTCAGCAACTGAGCCACGGTGGTCGCGCTATTCGTGCACGTGCGCCCCGCGTTGCCAAAGCTACAGCGAAAGAAGAAGTTTTTGGTGAGCGTAAAACTACGGCCAGCGAAGATGGAGAACAGCCCATACGACGCAAAAAAAGCAAATCGAAGCCCAGTTCTTTCAGCAAAAAACCTGCTAAAAAATCTGCAGCAAAGTCTGAAACAAAGGCTAAAGATAAAGTGAAGAAAAAATCTAAACCGAAAAAGAAAAAATCCAATGCAAAATCATCTGCGGATTAAGGTTTAGAAATAAAGAGCGCTTCGGCGCTCTTTTTTTATCTTTATAAAATCCCCATATTCCAAAATAGCTAGAAAAAACCAATTAAAAAGGACTGAGCCTTGATTTCCTTAGCTTGAAGCCTTACTTCTATAGTTAACACAAGAGATTAATGTAGACATCAACATGACTTTAGAAAAGGCAACATTACCTGTTCCACAATTTGACCAAATCACATTGGAACAGCTGAAAGAAAAAATTCAAAGCGCCATTCAACAAGGTCAGCAATTTCTCAATGAATTAACAGAAGTCCCTGATTCGATTCAGCAACAACTGAATACCTTAGAACAAGTTGATCGCCTAGAAAATAATATGAGCGAAGCTTGGGGCGTGTTGTCACACTTAAATGCCGTGATGAACAATGCTGAAACCCGTGAACTTTATCAGTCCTTATTACCAGGCCTAAGTGAGTACTACACTCAACTAGGTCAACACACTGCTTTATATCAAACCTATCAACATGCGCATGATAATGGTTTATTTGATACCTTCCCTGCAGCACAGCAAAGTGCGATTAAATTAGCACTCCGTGATTTCAAACTTTCAGGTGTGGCTTTAGAAGGCGAAGCCAAAAAACGTTATGCTGAGATTTCAGCACGTTTGTCACAGCTATCATCAGACTTCTCCAACCATGTTTTGGATGCAACCCAAGCCTACTTTAAGCCTTTAACAGAAGCTCAGTTAAAAGGTTTACCTCAAGGCAGCATTGAATTACTCAAACAGTATGGTCAGCAACGCGAATTAGGCCAAGCTGTCGCAACATTAGATTTTCCTTCGTACATTGCAATTATGACCTATGCGGAAGATCGTGACGTCCGCGAAGCATTGTATAAAGCATATACCACTCGTGCGTCTGATCAATCTGAGCAAACTCAATTTGATAACACACAAGTAATGGAAGAAATTCTGCAACTACGTCAGGAAATGGCGACGTTATTAGGTTTTAATAACTACGCCGAACTTTCATTGGCCAGCAAAATGGCGCCCAATGTCGAAACAGTCGATCAGTTCCTCATTGAACTAGCAGAACACGCACGAGCACCAGCGGAAAAAGAAATCGCTGAACTCAAAGCCACCGCTGCACAAGACGGCATAACAGAGCTACAACCCTGGGATGCAACCTATTATTCTGAAAAGCTCAAGGTCCAACAATTCAACCTGTCTCAAGAAGACCTCAAACCCTACTTCCCTGCACCCAAAATCATTCAAGGTTTGTTCAGCATCGTCAACCGTCTATACGGCATTGAAATTATTCAACGTGAAGCGCCAGTATGGCATACGGATGCTCATTACTTTGAACTTGAAGATCAAGGCCAAGTGATTGGTGGTTTCTACTTTGACCTGTATGCGCGAAGTGGCAAACGTGGCGGTGCGTGGATGAGTGGTTTCCGTTCTCGTATGCAAACTGAGAAAGGCTTACAAAAGCCAATTTGCTATATGGTGTGTAACTTTACCCCACCTGTAGGTGACCAACCTGCACTATTAACCCATGATGAAGTCACCACTCTATTCCACGAGTTTGGACATGGTTTACATCACATGCTGACTGAAGTGGATAATATTGCTGTGGCAGGCACACATGGCGTGGCATGGGATGCGGTGGAATTACCTAGTCAGTTCATGGAGTTTTGGACGTGGGATCAAGAAAGTTTAGATCTACTCAGCGAACATATCGAATCAAAACAAACATTACCTGCTAAGTTACTTAAAGCTCTACAAGATGCTCGTTTCTTCCAATCAGGTATGCAAACCTTACGTCAAATTGAATTTGCCATGTTCGACTTAAACATCCATAAAGCAAACCCTGCTTTAGATGCATCTGGTATCCAATCGACCTTAGACGAAATTCGTCAAAAATATGCTGTTGTACCAACTGTTAGTTACAACCGTTTCCAACATGGCTTCAGTCATATTTTCGCAGGCGGCTATGCAGCTGGTTATTATTCATACAAATGGGCAGAAGTTTTGGCCAGTGATGCCTTCGATCGCTTCGAAAAAGAAGGAATTTTTAACACTGCGACTGGCAAGTCGTTTAGACAATTTATTCTAGCAGTTGGCGGAAAAGATACAGCACTTGATGCATTTATCAATTTCCGCGGACGCGAGCCAAAAATAGATGCTTTGCTTCGTCATCAAGGTTGGACTAACGCATCTAAAAACGCTTAAACTAACGACCTTAGTTAGATTCAAGGTAAGTATGATGACCATTAAACGACGTTTCATTGCAGGCGCTAAATGTCCAAAATGCCAGGCGATGGATCGGGTTGTCATGCTCACCTCTGGTGAAGACGAGTGGATTGAATGCATTGATTGTGGTTACAGTGAAAATCGACCGACTCATGTCGATCAACCTGAACAACCCGCCGTGCCAGACGATATCGGTGTGATCCAATTTAAGCCACGTCAGCCTAAATAAAAATTAAGGTCAAACAATGACAGAAGATCAAAGACATAATCCAAAATTGTTAGTGGGAATCATTGGGGGCTTAACCATTCTGATTGCAGTATTTTTTGCATATCAATGGTTCAGCAACAATACTGAACAAAATAATGTTCATGAAGAAGAGATGGTTACTAAGCCTGCAAAACCGGCTGTGGCTACGCCAATTGAATCTATGTCAGAAGCCTCAGCACCATTAGCTGAAACTGAAATGGTTAAACTGGTAGAAGAAAATATCACTGAACTTCCTGTTCCAGAGAATGCGTCCTTGGCGAAAGAAGAAATTGCCAAACTGGATGACATTCAATCTCAGTTAAATGATCAAGAAACAACATTAAAGCAACAACATAATGATGCTGATGAGTTAATCAAACTCAAAGAAGAACAAATCAAATTACTTGAAGCGCAGTTAGCTCAACAAGCTAAATAATGCAGCAGTATAATTCGCACTATATGGGCTAGAATACCAACAGATATTCTGGCCTTATTTTTATGTCTTACATCTCCAGTACACCCAACATTCCCAAAGCCATTGGGTTACTCATGCTTTCTGCATTGCTGTTTTCTTTAATGGGTGTTTGTATTCGTTATGCGTCACATACCGTGGACAATGCCAGCATTGTTTTCTTTCGTAATGTGGTCGGATTATTTATTTTTCTGCCTTTTATTCTAGGTAAAGGTACAGTATTTTTTAAAACTGAAAAACTCTGGATGCATACTTGGCGCTCTGTCGTCGGCTTGATTGCCATGTATGGATTTTTCTACGCCATTGCAAATCTAAAACTATCAAATGCCATGGTCTTTACCTATTCCTCTCCCATCTTCATTCCATTGATTGCTTGGCTATTTTTAAAAGAAAAAATGACAGCATCTATGCTGTTGGCCGCCATCGTTGGCTTATTTGGCGTGCTATTCGTCGCCAAACCAGATGCAGGAATGTTTAACCAATTGTCTTTGATCGGCCTTACTGCCAGCTTCCTTGCTGCGATGGCGTTTGTCACTGTACGAGCCCTCACTGCAACCGAGCCACCCGAACGTATCGTCTTTTATTTTTGCTTTTTCGGTACACTCATTTCAATGATTCCCATGTTTTGGCTGTGGCGACCATATACTTTAAAGGAACTGGCCTTTTTAATCGGTGCCGGTCTACTTGCCAATATCAGCCAAATTGTGATGTCCAATGCCTACAAATTAGCACCTGCAGGTCAAATTGGCCCTGTGAATTATGTCGCCATCATTTTTGCAGGTATTTGGGGATATTTGATGTGGCAAGAAGTTCCTGATCTATATAGCTTAGTCGGTTTTGCTTTTATCTTAATAGCGATTATTTTGTGTAGTCCCATTTTACAAAGCAAACTAAAAAAATCCGAGTAACAAACGCTACAAACTAAATAAAAAAGCACCCGAAGGTGCTTTTTTAAGTTTTAATGGGTTTAAGCCAAATTTTTATTTATACCAATCAAATAATTTGAAAATGTAAGGTGCGTACGTCACGATCAGTAGCGATGGGAACAATACCAAAATCGGTAAAATCCAACGCTCATAACGGTAGTAGAAATTGGTGTATTTCTCTTTTGCTTCCGCATCTGCTGCACGCACTTCTTCGTCCCCGACCGACAATCGTGTCAGCAAGTGATTCAATGCAACAGGTGGAGATACATAGCCCAACTCGAATGCAACCAATACAATCATCCAGAAATGAATCGGATGGATACCATTTTCATAAGCCACAGGTGCAATCGTTGCCGCCACTAGAATCACCGCACCAAATGGGTCTGTCGTCATTCCAATAATTGCCAGTAGAAGTGCAATGAATGCCAATGAAATGTAGATATTACCTAAATGTGTCGGTAACAATTCCACAATTTCAGTACGCTCGATTAAACCACCAACACTTGCTGAGAGTGCCATCAAAATAATCAAAGCACCAATATGTCCAACCGTTTCAGAAGACGCATACCAAATTGAACTGCGGAACCCACGACGGTTGACCCCATGCCCACCATGTTCACGCATAAATTCAGATTTTTGTTCATGCTGCAAACTAAGCTGTGCATGCGCATCGACAGTCTGAGATGTAAAACGATCTGAGAACCAGCGATCAAACATGATGTAGACAATTAAAATGATAGGCAACACAACTGGTGCTGTGAACTCGTCCATTTGGGTGTCTAGACCGTATTTATAGAAAGCAATCACAATCAGTGTCAGTACAATGTAAGGGATTACTGGAACGAATGCTTTTAACATACCCGGAACAGCAACTTTTGGCGACGCAACACGGAAGCGCGTTTCAGCCAAGAACAGTGAAATACCGAGGAATAAAAATGCCGTTAGCCAGAAGACATAAATACCATGATCAAATAATTCATCCGAGGTTACATGACGACTATCTAACATCGAAATTAAGATAATCAATAGACATGGACGAATCACTACACCCAATGAACCTGACATCGCTGAAACAGCTAGAGCAAACTGACGACGTGAACCTGCATTCCACACTTCTTTATAAATGATCGCACCTGCTGCAACAACGAAGATCCCCGATGCACCGGTATAGGCGGTAGGAATTGCGGCAGCGATTAGAATCAACCATGTCAATGTTTCAGGCGCTAGATTCCATGGACGTAAAATTCCAAGGAACAAATCCATCACACGGGTTTGTGTCAGCAACATCCCCGCCCAGATAAACAGTGCAAGGTTTAAGAAAATGCCTGAGAACTCAACCAACTGTCCGAGGTAAATCCCTTGCCCCATTGGATAATCCATGAAGAAGGTAAAGGCAATACCTGTGATAATGGCCATAAAGGCATATAAAGGTACACTCAATAATGCCAAACCAATATTTCCGGCCCCTGGCTCTTTTGCTGCAGGTGGCTTGAAAAATTGATAAATACTAATCAGTGTGACAATTCCAAAGAGTGCTAACCACAACCAATATACTGCCAAGGTTTCATTGGTCGATTTCACCCCAGAGTTCAACACAGAATTGAATTGGCTATACACAGAGAATGTCAGTAAGCCGTTACCAATCGCCATGAACAATGCATAAACTTTATAATCCAAGCGAGTGGTCGGTGCACGAAGTCCGATATGATGGAATTTGACTGAAGCAGTAATCGCTGAAACCAAAACCATCAACAGTAAAATCAGGACACGGTTTTCAGAACCAAATTTAAAAATACCAAAGAACGTCGTTTCAATCGTACGGTAAGTACGAATACTTGGATGTTCATCTAAGTAATTTTTAGCTTTGTCATAAAATTGGAATTTTTCTTCACATTGCTGTACGCCCGCCATGACAGAAGCACGTACATCTGCTTCAGTCGCTGTCCCAAAAATATCAGCAAACTCATCAGCAGCATTGGCTTTCATTTGTGTTTGTACCAACGCATCTACGTTGGGGTGGCGGTCACAATCTGGCTTTGTGGGTTCCGCACGTAAGAATGAATATTGCATGCCAATACTTTCATTGCCGTACAAACGCTCACCAGTACGTAAAAGCTGACCATGAATCATCTCCCCTGTACCAATAATCAATGTAAGCAGAAGCAAGATCAACACGACTAGAGTCGAAATCCATTCTGTCCAGACATAACGTAACAGCCCGACGATGCCGGATCTGTTGTGTTCATCATTTTGCATGAGTCTTCCTATTTTTTATTTTGGATGACTGCATCAACAGTTCATCCCTGTCCTTTTTGGCTCGAGTATTTCCTTCCTCTTGCCACACTGTTTTATTATTGCCTTTCAATGTGCATGAATTTGATCAGAATAAAATGACAATATGTATTTTCTTTTCTGTTTTTTTGTCAACTCTGTCGCTATTCAATCATTATTTATCAAATAAATAGCTACCGACGATATAACCTATCGCAAGGATAACACCACCAATCACACCCAATAAATGCGCTTCCACCAATACTGGACTGCCAATTAACTCTGCGGTTCCAGTATTCCCAATGGTATTTTCCCACACCAATTTTGCCAAGATTAGAAACAACACAAATGCGGCGAAATTACGCTCGCGTTTATACATGAGGTGCACACATGCAACTGCAACATAAGCACCATGTAGCACGCCAGATAATCCAGCATAGGCTTCAATATCAGGTAAAAAGAAATAAAAGCTGAGACTAATCAGCGGCGATAAAATGAGTAAAATCGCAATGAAATGCCATACTGCGGCACGCGGAAAAATGAAGGGTAAGCAAATAAATGCCAACATATTAAGGAAAAAATGAATCCAGCCTACATGCACCCAATGCGCAGTCCACAAACGCCAAAAGTCGTGAAATAAGGTATCTTGCCAATAAATGAAATGGTCTTTAAATACCTGTAAACATGCGCAAAGAGAAACGAAAATTGCTAAAAAAACAATTTTCTGTACCAAAAATTGTGTTTTCATTTTCATTTCTCCTGCTACTTAGAGGTGGAGTTCAGAAAGTGAATGCTTATTCAGAGGATTCACTCGTAGTTGCTGTGCTTGCTCCATCTGCATCGCCACCAAATAAATCATCCAACTCTGAACTGTCTGAAGATTCATCCCAGAATGATTCCATACCATCATCTCCAGTACGTACACCTGTGTGCTCGGTCCAGTAGCGATCAGATATCCCTTTCACCATACTTTCAGCCATACTATCAATCAGTTTAAATTGTGGATTGACAGGCTTTTCATCTGAACGTGCTTTTGCAAAGGTACGTAATGCATCACGAATTTTGGCATCATCACCACTGGCTTGTGCTGCAACAGCATAGAGTGCATGTGATAAACGCACGCCTTTTTGCTCACCAATCTGAGTCGATTGTTTTAAGGTTTGATATGGATCAGGTTTGCCATCACCCGCACCTGGTAATAAGGTCCAAATGACCGCACGTGTCGCATTTGGTGCACCCCAGAATTTTTCATTGTTTAGGCAAACCATGCCACGCTCAACGATCGCAGCAATATCTTTCGGCACGTTTACTGCGCCACCAGAATTAATATCGTTGGTCATTGACTGCAAACCGCTCAACATACCGAGCATGTAAACGGTTTGATCAATATCGCTGTTCATTTTTGGGCAACCTTCGCCCAATTCTTTCTTATATTTTTTTTCGTAACGATCTTGGAAAAGCTTATAGCCTGTGTATTGACGCTGTGCAGCGAGTGCAGCCCAACGCTTTTGTTCAACACGGGCATCTTGTGCTTCAGCCACTTGGTTTGACTTCGATGCACGTAGATAACGCAACTCAGCTTCTAATGCTTTTTGTTCGGCACAAATCCCTGCTGCGGAATACATTAAAACTGCAACACGCGTTGGATCTGCCCCCATATCTTTGGTCGCCATAATGGCTGGGGTTAATGATGTTCCGCTATTACACACCATTTCAGCATCTTCCATCGCTAGAATCGGCGGAACAATATGCTTTTCGGTAAATCCAAGTGCAACGTTGGCACCCGTTTTCACAACCTGTGAACAACCCGCTAATAATGTACTTGTTATTGCTATAACTGCCACACCCTGGCATATTTTTTGGACGCTCGACATTTTCCTGTCCTCTATAATTGTGTTTATGTCCATCTCGACAAACATATCAGAAGCAAAAAGTGAATTAAAGAGTATTTGCTCTAATTTGAGTGACACACTCTGCCATGTTTCAAAATCGAAGCAATTGACTGTTTTTTTAGAAATACCAAATTTTGGGCAAAAAAAAGTAGCATAGCGACGGTTCGGCACATGCTACTTATTAACTGTGAAAGCGTTGTATCGCTTATTTTTGGGTTAACTGTTCCTTCAGCACTGTTCCTAGTCGTCCAACAACAATCGCCAACACAATTGCTATCACCAGAAACATCCAAGTAGGCATCATCATGATGTTTTCCTCAATACGCTGTGGGTAAAGCTAATATAGCTGTAGAAATATTCGGCAGGCGTTTAAATTGTCTGACAATCTAAATATTTTACCAATTGTTTGTCATTTTGTTAGACAAAACAATTGGTAAATAGAATTAAGAATTTGTTTTTTAATGTTTTTTATTTTCAATTATTTTGAAGCGTGTCTAACAATCAGAGCATTTTTGCCAATACTTTGAGTGATTTCCACTGTTTGAATGGGAGCTGATCTCGCCAAATAATGATGGGTTTGGCACGTGCATGTAAGAAATACACAACGATATAGGCTTGGTGATCTAGAATATGACTGATTTGCACACGCTGCACTGGACGGTTAATTAACTGCAAATTCCAGTCGCTACCATCCAAGTATTCCAAAGATGTAATTTTTAAAGTCTTACGGAAAAAAAGCACATACACAACCAAGCCGAGCATAAAACAAATCGCCCAAAGTACGACAGGTAAAAGCTGGTATAGAAGTGTCATTAAAACTGCGAAAATAAAAAACTGAAACGCATGTGACAAAAAACTGCGTTTCAGTTTGAAGTGCCGATTATCCATGTACGTAATGTTTTAGCTTATGAATAAAAGTTTTTAATTCTGGACGTGGAGGTTCACTCACTTCCATAAACCAATCCAATAGATCTGGATCTTCTGCAGCAACCAATTCAGCAAACATTTCTTTTTCAGCTGGATCTGCTTGCAAATAGTAGCCTTTTACATAGGGATCAAAATAAACATCTATCTCTTTTAAGCCACGACGCGCACGGTAAATCACCTTGCGTTCTTCTAAGCTGATTTCATCAGTCATAGTATTCCCCAATCTTAGAACTTGCTTAGTTTACCTTATCCTCTTCAATTTGGTTGTACGTTTTCATTAAATTGACCAAATCCTTCAGCAAATTTAAGCCTTTTGAATATTCTGCACATTGCAGCGCAGTGGTCATTCTTATACTTTGAAACAAAGAAAGAAAAACACAGGAAAATAATCATGCAATCCGGAGCGATTCGCCCAATCAATAATATGCTGCCACGTCAATTATTTAACGCTGAGCATGAAGCTTTCCGTGAAACGGTACGTAAGTTTTACGAGAAAGAAGTGGTTCCCAATATAGAAAAATACGAGTCTCAACAGCATGTGGATCGTGATTTATGGAATAAGGCAGGTGCCATGGGCTTGCTCTGCCCCACAATGCCAGAAGCTTATGGTGGTTATGGAGTTGATCGCCTTTACAGCATGATCTTAATTGAAGAACAAGCGTATGCCATGGACTCATCCACTGGTTTTTCCTTGCATTCAGATATTGTAGCTAACTACATCAACAACTTCGGCAATGAAGAACAAAAATTACATTGGTTACCTAAAATGGTTTCAGGTGAAGTCGTGACTGCCATTGCCATGACCGAACCCGGTACAGGCTCTGACCTCCAAGCAGTCAGAACCACAGCCGTCAGTGATGGAGATGATTTCATTATTAATGGTTCAAAAATTTTCATCACCAATGGTTACTTATGTGACATGGCAATCGTCGTATGTAAAACGGGCAGCAGTGAAAAAGGGTCAGCAAATTTATCCCTAATTATGGTTGAAGCTGATCGTGCTGGGTTTAGTAAAGGCAAGCCATTAAATAAAATAGGAATGAAAGGACAAGATACCTGTGAGTTATTTTTCGATAACCTGCGTGTGCCCAAAACAAATTTACTCGGCATGGAAGGCATGGGCTTTATGATGTTGATGAAGGAACTGGCTTGGGAACGGATGTTAGTTGCGATTATCTGCCAAGCAGGTGCTGAAGCAGCCTTTGCGCATACTGTCCAATACACTAAAGAACGTAAAGCTTTTGGCAAAACTGTATCCAGCTTCCAAAATACACGCTTTAAATTGGCTGAACTGCGTACTGAAATTGACTTCTGTCGTGCTTATTTAGATCGCTGTATGGAATTGCAACTAACTGAAAGTTTAGGTATTGATGCCGCAGCAGCTGCAAAATATAAAATTTCCGAAATGTTCTCCAAAGTAGTTGATGAATGCCTACAGTTACACGGCGGCTACGGCTATATGTTGGAATATCCAATTGCACGAGCTTATATAGATAACCGTGCGAATCGCATATATGCAGGAACCAATGAAATTATGAAAGAATTAATATCACGCTCCTTATAATTTTTATTTTGTTGATCAAAGTCCATCCTATGATGGGCTTTTTTTATTTATGGCAACGCCTGTATAAATTCATCAATTAAAGCAATAACCAGATCAGGCTGCTCTTTATGTGGCAGATGATGCAAACCTTCTAAAATATGTAACTCAGCATTTGCCTCAATTCCCTCAAAAAGCTGCTGTGCTTGTGCAGTCGTACCATATTCATCCAACTTACCATGTATGATCAGGGCTGGGCACATCACCTGAGCCAACACCTGACTTAAATTCCAATTGGCAAAAGTTGGAGATAACCATGTTTCCGTCCATGCATCTAGCACCCATTGAGCTTTATTGGGATGATATTTTTCCAAACGCTCCAATTGCCCTGCTTGTTGAAACATTTTTTTAGCAGTTCGAATGCCAGACAATGTCAATTCTTCAACTTCATATTGCGCGGCAATAGTGATTAAGCCTACACACTGCTTTGGGTACTGTGCAGCAATTGCTGCAGCCATACCACCTCCGACACTATGACCTAAGACCAAAAACTGACTGAACTGAAAATAATCCAACAATGCTTTAAAAGTCGTGGTCGCCTCAGTAAATACAAAATCATTTGATAAATTTTGTTCACAAACATCAGATAGACCAAAGCCCAAGCGATCATAAGCAATGACTTGGCGGCCAGTTTGTACGGCCAATTGTTTTGGAAAATCACGCCAGAGAGCGACACTGCCTAAAGAGTCATGTAAAAGAATGATTGGACAAGCATTTGATCCACCCAATTTATGCCAAGATTGAGCAAAGATCCGATGTTTACCAATATTAAAAAGATGCGTTTGCGTGTTGGTATCCATATTGAGCACAAATACTTTATTTATTATTCATCTCATCATGTACAGACAAATCGATTAGCTCAAGCTTTAGAACCTTAAGGTCATAAAAAAGGAGCATTACAGCTCCTTTTTTCAATCCATGTGTCTCATTAAGAGACTAAACGCGGCTTAACATTTGATGAACTGCTTTTTTTTTCAAACTTTAATACACCATCATCAAAAGAAGCTTGTTTAAGCTCTTTACGATCAGCTAAATAATTATTGCTTACTTTCCAAGGTGCGTGTTTGCCTTGTTTAGGCATAACATCTGCAGCACGTGCAATGTAACCTGAGCTTAAGCTCCCCATAACAGTATCTTCCATCAGCTCTGTAGCATCACCCTGAGGAAGCACCTGATCATAGCCATTTTTGTCCATATGATTAATAAGCTTGCAGATATATTCAGATGCAATATCCACTTTAAGCGTCCATGATGCATTGATGTAACCAATAATCATTGCCATATTTGGAACATCACTCACCATCACACCACGGTAAAGCATATGTTGTGAAGTATTCAAGGGTTGACCATCAATTGTCGCTTTGATACCACCCAAAATCTGGATATTCAAACCCGTTGCAGACACAATAATATCCGCATCTAAGTGTTTACCAGACTTCAACTGAATACCAGTTTCAGTGAACTTTTCAATTTGATCCGTTTCAACAGAAGCACGGCCTTCGCGTAAGATTTTAAATAAATCGCCATCAGGAACCACACATAAACGCTGATCCCAAGGATTATAATCCGGGGTAAAGTGTTTCATATCCACTTTACCTTTCAACTGCATTTCAATCGACTTTAATAAGAACTTACGCAACAGCTTCGGTTGCTTTTGTGCAACTGCATACACAGCACGCTGCACACCTATATTGCGTGCACGTGTGAGTTTGTAAGCAACATCTTCTGGTAAAACTTTACGCATCTTATCGTAAATCATATCTACAGATGGAATGGATGCAATATAGGTTGGTGAGCGTTGTAACATTGTCACATGCCCTGCTCCACCTTTTGCCATCGCAGGTACAAGGGTAATTGCTGTAGCACCACTACCAATAATCACCACTTTTTTGCCTGCGTAATTAAAATTTTCTGGCCAGTGCTGTGGGTGAATGAAAGTCCCCTTAAAATCGGATTGGTTCGGAAATTCTGGCTGGAAACCTTGATCATAGTTGTAATAACCCGTACAACCGAAGACAAAATTTGCTACCCAAGTTTGTTGCTTTTGTTTGTCATCTTCAATCACTACGGACCATTTGTGGCTTTGTGAGTCGTAATTAGCACTTATCACGCGATGTTGAAAATGAATTTTTTGCTTTAACTTAAATTCATCAATAACTTCAGCTAAATAACCCTTAATTGATGAACCATCAGCGAGTACGCTGGCTTTTTGCCATGGCTTAAAATTAAAGCCAAAAGTAGACATATCTGAATCTGAACGAATGCCCGGATATTTAAATAAATCCCAAGTGCCGCCAAAGCTTTCGCGACGTTCAATAATTTCAAATGAGCGTTGAGGACTATGTTTAGAAAGATGGGCTGCTAGACCGATTCCAGAGATCCCAGCACCGACAATAAGAATATCAACTTGTTTTTCCATGTTGTTCTTTTAACCTGTTTTAGATTTATATTTATTAAAACACATTTTTGACAATGCACAATGTCAAGTTTATAAAAAACCGCTAAAAAATTTATCTTTTCAGGACAAATTAAAATATTGTCTAACAATCAATTTCACCAGACATAAAAAAAGGCCGGTTAAACAACCGACCTTTTCCGAACAACGTGCGCTGTTCTACACGAAATTAGTTAACTTCGCGATCTACTAGCTCAACGTAAGCCATCGGTGCAGCATCACCTGCACGGAAGCCCGCTTTAAGAACACGTAGATAACCGCCGTTACGTTCTTTGTAACGAGGGCCAAGAACGGTAAATAATTTACCTACAGTTGCTGCTGAACGAGTACGAGCAAACGCTAAACGACGGTTTGCTACAGAATCGACTTTAGCTAAAGTGATTAAAGGCTCAGCAACACGACGTAATTCTTTTGCTTTAGGAACAGTAGTTTTAATTAACTCGTGTTCGAACAAAGAATTAGCCATGTTTTGGAACATCGCTTTACGATGACTGCTTGTACGGCCTAATTTCACACCACTATTACGATGACGCATGGTGATAGTCCTACTTAATTAACGACTACGATAAGCAAAGCGATCGTCCATGCGGAGACTAGCTGGTGGCCAGTTCTCTAAACGCATGCCCAATTGCAAGCCTTTCGATGCCAGAACATCTTTGATTTCAGTAAGCGATTTTTTACCTAAGTTAGGAGTTTTTAACAACTCAACTTCAGTACGCTGTACTAAATCACCGATGTAGTAAATATTTTCTGCTTTCAAACAGTTAGCAGAACGAACAGTAAGCTCTAGATCATCTACTGGACGAAGCAAAATCGGATCAACTTCTTCACGAGGTTCTTGAGCAACTGGTGCTTGATCTTTCTGAAGGTCAACGAAAATCGCAATTTGTTGCTGCAAAATTGTTGCAGCTTTGCGGATCGCTTCTTCAGGATCTACAGTACCATTTGTTTCAAGATCAATGATCAATTTATCAAGGTCAGTACGTTGTTCTACACGAGCATTTTCTACTGTGTAAGAAACACGTTTAATTGGGCTATAAGACGCATCTAATTGTAAACGACCCACTGGGCGAGTTTCGCCTTCAGGGAAGCGTGAATCAGAAGTCTCATAACCACGACCTTGAGCAACTTTCAGGCGCATTTTTAATGAGCCTGAAGCACTTAATGTGCCGATCAAGTGTTCAGGGTTAACCACTTCAACATTGTGCGGTAAACGAAGATCAGCGGCTGTTACGTCGCCTGCACCTTGTTTTTCCAATGTCAGATAAGCTTCATTTTGATCGAACAGCTTAATAGACAATCCTTTTAGGTTCAGCAAGAGCTCGACGATGTCCTGCTGCAAGCCTTCCAAAGTACTGTACTCGTGCTCGACACCTTCAATCTCAACTTCAACCACGGCTGCGCCAGGTAAAGAAGACAAAAGGATACGACGTAAAGCATTACCAAGAGTATGACCAAAGCCACGCTCTAATGGTTCTAGAATAACTTTTGCCGAGGTCCCGCTTGCCGCTTCGACCTTGATCGCTTGCGGAGTTAGAAACTCATTTGCAGTACGCGTCATTATTGCTACCTCAAGGATTATTTAGAATACAATTCTACAATCAAGCTTTCGTTGATTTCAGCAGGTAAATCAGAACGATCTGGTGCAGCTTTAAACGTACCTTCAAGTTTAGAATGATCAATCTCAATCCAAGCAGGAATGCCACGTTGAGTCGCTAATTCAACCGCGTTTTTAATACGCAATTGTTGTTTAGCACCTTCGTGAACTGCAATCACGTCACCCGCTTTAACTTGGATAGAAGCGATGTTAACGCGACGACCATTTAAAGTGATTGAACGGTGAGATACAAGCTGACGAGCTTCTGCACGTGTAGAACCAAAACCCATGCGATAAACAACGTTATCTAGGCGGCTTTCAAGAAGTTTCAACAAGTTTTCACCTGTTGCGCCTTTAACACGAGCAGCTTCTTTATAGTAATTACTAAATTGACGTTCTAAAACACCGTACATACGACGTACTTTTTGTTTTTCACGTAATTGTAGTGAGTACTCAGATTGTTTGCTACCACGAGCCCCGCCATGTTGGCCAGGAGCTTTAGCATGTTTTTTTGTCTTAACATCAAACGGTTTAACGCCTGATTTAAGTTGCAGGTCTGTCCCTTCGCGGCGAGAGAGTTTGCATTTTGGACCAATATAACGAGCCATGAATGTTTCTCCTTACACGCGACGTTTTTTAGGTGGACGGCAACCGTTGTGCGGAATTGGCGTCACATCGGTAATGCTGTTAATTTTATAACCCACTGCACCTAAAGCACGAACCGCAGACTCACGACCAGGACCAGGACCTTTTACAAGGACGTCCAAGTTTTTCAAACCGTAATCTAAAGCAGCTTTACCAGCAACTTCAGCAGCTACCTGAGCAGCAAACGGAGTTGATTTACGTGATCCACGGAAGCCTTGTCCACCAGAGGTAGCCCAAGCCAGTGCATTACCTTGACGATCGGTAATAGTCACAATGGTGTTATTAAAAGAAGCGTGAATGTGTGCAACACCTTCAGAGACGGTACGAGTGACCTTCTTGCGTGTGCGAGTATCTTTAGCCATCTTTTAGCTTCCAGAAATCTTATTTCTTAATTGGTTTGCGCGGACCTTTACGGGTACGTGCGTTAGTTTTGGTGCGTTGACCGCGGACAGGCAAGCTGCGACGATGACGAAGACCGCGGTAGCAGCCTAGATCCATTAAACGTTTAATGTTCATGGAAATTTCGCGACGTAAATCACCTTCGGTCGGAACCTTAGTAATTTCTGCACGAATCGCATCAAGCTGAGCGTCATCTAGTTCACGAATCTTAGTAGTTGGTGCAATACCTACAGCAGCTAAAATAGCTTTTGCAGTGTGGCGACCAATACCAAAGATATACGTTAGAGAGATAACAGCATGCTTGTTATCCGGAATGTTTACACCGGCAATACGAGCCATTCAATTTTCTCCAAAAAGGCAGTTAAGATAATCAACCGCCCGACAAAATCTTGAGGGGCGGATAATAACCTAATTAGCCTACTGAAATCAACAGGTCTTGATCAGATTAACCTTGACGCTGCTTATGACGAGGTTCTGCGCTGCAAATTACGCGAATAACCCCATTACGACGGATAACTTTACAGCTACCACAAATTTTCTTTACAGAAGCTTGAACTTTCATAATGAAATCTCTAAGTGCGCTTATCCTTTCGGATGAGCAGTCGTTTTACGCATTAACGATTGATTGTCATATTGATGCGATGTGAGATGAGCTTGAAGCTGAGCCATAAAGTCCATCACAACAACCACTACGATCAGTAAAGACGTACCGCCTAAGCTAAATGGAATACCAAAAGAGCTTTGCAGGATCATCGGCATTAAACAGATGATCGTGATATAAATCGCGCCAATAAAAGTCAAACGATTGAGAATATGGTCTAAATAACGTGCTGTTTGCTCACCAGGACGAATCCCTGGAACATATGCACCACTGCGCTTTAAATTCTCAGATACTTCTTTCGGGCTAAATACAAGCGCCGTATAGAAATAACAGAAGAAGATGATCAAAGCACCGAATAAAACCAAATACATCGGTTGACCTGGCGACAATATGAGCGCCAAATCTTGAAGTCCACGTTTGATAATCCCAGCATCAGGATCTGCACTACCCACCCATTGACCTAAGCTCGCAGGGAACAAAAGTAATGAACTAGCAAAAATTGCAGGAATCACCCCCGCCATATTAATTTTTAATGGCAAATGGCTTTGCTGAGCAGTAAATACACGACGACCTTGTTGTTTTTGGGCGTAGTTTACTGGAATACGACGCTGCGCCTTCTCAATAAATACAATTGCTGCAAGAACACCGACAGATAACAGCGCAAAAATTGCTAAACCAATCAAGCTTGATTGACCATTATCTACAGAAGTTAAAGATTGCAGAACTAAGTTCGGCAAGCCAGCAACAATACCAGCGAAGATGATCATGGAAATACCATTCCCCACCCCACGCTCGGTGATTTGTTCACCCAACCACATTAAGAACATTGTACCAGCAACCAAAGAAGTTACTGCTGGAACGTAAAAAGCAAGTCCACTAGTCAGCGTAATATTCTGGCTAATCAAACCTGCACACATCCCAATCGCTTGCACAAGTGCAAGAAACAATGTGCCTTGTCGCGTATATTGATTAATCTTACGTTTACCTTGCTCGCCTTCTTTCTTTAAAGCTTCCAGCGAAGGAACAACCGTAGACATTAACTGCACGATAATCGAAGCAGAAATGTACGGCATGATCCCGAGCGCAAGAATTGACATACGCTCTAATGCACCACCCGAGAACATGTTAAACAAACCCAGGATCGTGCCTGAGTTTGCATTAAACAAGTTTTCAAGTGCGGCATTGTTAATGCCCGGTACTGGAATATGAGCTCCCAGTCGAAAAACCAACAACGCCCCGATGAGGAACATCATACGGCGAATAATTTCACGGTATTTCACATGAAATGGTTGACCTTTCATCATGTTAACATGACCTGTCGAACTAGGAGTCATAGACACTGGGGATTACTCCTCGACTTTACCGCCAGCAGCTTCAACAGCAGCTTTAGCGCCTTTAGTCAATGCAACACCTTGGATAGTGAATGCACGAGTAATTTCACCAGAAAGTACGATACGAGCACGAATCATGTCTTTACGAACAACATTCGCCGCTTTTAAAGTTTCAAGTGAAACGATATCACCTTCAACTTTAGTAAGCTCAGATAAGCGTACTTCAGCAGTTTTCAAAGCGAGTTGGCTAGTGAAGCCGAATTTTGGTAAACGACGATATAACGCTGTTTGACCGCCTTCAAAGCCCGGACGAGTACCACCGCTCTTACGTGAGTTTTGACCTTTGACACCACGGCCACCAGTCTTACCAACGCCAGAACCGATACCACGGCCTAGACGAAGGTTATCACGTTTAGCACCTTCTGCAGGTGCAATTGTATTTAAACGCAGAGTCATGGCTTATTCCTCTACACTAACCATATAGTAAACTTGGTTGATCATACCACGGTTAGAAGGCGTATCTTGCACTTCAACAGTATGACCAATACGACGCAGACCTAAACCCTTAAGGCTAAGCTTGTGATTTTTCAAGCGATGCGCAGAAGATTTAGTCTGGGTAACTTTAATCGTTTTCATGATTGATTACCCTTGAATTTGTGCTACTGAAAGACCACGTTTCGCAGCAACCTTCTCAGGAGAAGTCATATCACGCAAACCATTGAAAGTTGCGTTAACTACGTTAGCAGCGTTAGTAGAACCATAACACTTAGTTAATACGTTACGTACACCTACAGCTTCTAAAACTGCACGCATAGCGCCACCAGCAATTACACCAGTACCTTCAGAAGCAGGTTGCATGTAAACGCGGCTTGCACCGTGACGAGCATTAATAGGGTGTTGTACAGTACCGTCAACAAGGTCAACAGTGATCATGTTACGACGAGCAGCTTCAAGTGCTTTAGAAATAGCAGCTGGAACTTCACGTGCTTTACCACGACCAAAACCTACGCGACCATTACCATCACCTACCACAGTTAATGCTGTGAAAGAGAAGATACGACCACCCTTAACAACTTTGGCTACACGATCAACGGCAACCAGCTTTTCAACAAGACCTTCGTTTTGTTCAACTTTAGCCATGATTAGAACTCCAAGCCGTTTTCACGAGCAGCATCAGCCAAGGCTTTGATACGACCATGATATTTGAAACCAGAACGGTCAAATGCAACTTTAGTTACACCAGCCGCTTTAGCACGTTCTGCGATTAAAGCACCAACTTTCTGAGCCGATTCAACGTTACCAGTAGTACCAGCACGTAGAGTAGCGTCTAAAGTAGAAGCTTGCGCTAATACTTTGCCACCATCTGCAGAGATAACTTGAGCATAGATGTGACGCGGAGTGCGGTTTACACACAAACGAGTCGCACCCAACGCACGGATGTGCAAGCGTGTGCTTTTCGCACGACGCAAACGGGATTGTTTCTTTTCGTTCATAAGAACCTCGCGCCTTATTTCTTCTTAGCTTCTTTACGAAGTACAACTTCGTCAGAATAACGAACACCTTTACCTTTATAAGGCTCAGGAGGACGGTAACCACGAATTTCCGCAGCAACTTGACCTAAAGCCGCTTTATCAGCAGATTTAAGAACGATTTCAGTTGCAGTAGGAGTTTCAGCAGTTACACCTTCAGGAAGGTTGTAGTCGATTGGGTGTGAGAAACCAAGGTTAAGGTTAATTACATTACCTTTAACCGCAGCTTTATAACCAACACCAATCAGTTGTAACTTACGTTCGAAACCTTCGCTAACACCTTTTACAAGGTTGTTAAGAACAGCGCGAGCAGTACCAGCTTGCATCCAAGCGTCTTTCGACTCAGCTTTAGGAGCAACAACTAATGTACCGTCTTCCTGTTTTAGCTCGACCAGCGCATGCAGGTTGAAAGACAATGTACCTTTAGTGCCTTTCACTTCGACCTGCCGGCCGTTCTGAGTAACTGTTACACCGTTAGGTACAGTTACTGGGGCTTTAGCCACACGAGACATGAGGAATCACCTATTAAGAAACAAAAGCAATAACTTCACCACCGATGCCTGCAGCACGTGCAGCGCGATCAGTCATGATGCCTTTGCTTGTAGAAACAATTGCAACACCTAAACCTTGCTTAACGCTAGGAAGTGCATCTTTACCGCGATATTGACGTAGACCTGGGCGGCTTACGCGTTTCACAGTTTCGATAACTGGTTTGCCTTCGAAATATTTTAAAGTAATCGTTAAAGTCGCTTTGCCTTCGTTGTCAGCAACAGCTACATCAGCGATATAACCTTCTTGTTGAAGTACGTTAGCAATCGCAACTTTCAACTTTGAGTTTGGCATAGAAACAGTTTGTTTCTTAGCCATTTGTGCGTTACGAACACGTGTTAGCATGTCGGCAACGGTATCTTGCATACTCATTTATAGTGCTCCTTACCAGCTTGCCTTAACAACGCCCGGTACATCACCTTGCATTACTGTTTCACGTAATTTGTTACGGCTTAAACCGAACTTACGGAAGTAACCATGAGGACGACCAGTTAAACCACAACGGTTACGTAGACGTACTGGAGACGCATTACGTGGTAATGCTTGAAATTTCATCATCGCTTCGAAACGTTCTTCGTCTGATGCATTTACGTTTGCGATAATTGCTTTTAATTCAGCACGTTTCGCAGCGTATTTAGCAACAGTAGCTTCGCGTTTCAATTCGCGATTAATCATACCTTTCTTAGCCATATCGACCTCTTATTTGAACGGGAAGCCGAATGCACGCATAAGCGCACGGCCTTCGTCATCGGTGCGAGCAGTCGTAGTGATGGTAATGTCCATACCACGAATACGATCAATCTTATCAAAATCGATTTCAGGGAACATGATTTGTTCCTTAAGACCCATTGAGTAGTTACCACGACCGTCAAATGATTTCGCAGAGAAACCACGGAAGTCACGGATACGAGGGATCGCGATAGAGATCAAACGGTCTAAGAATTCGTACATACGTTCGCCGCGTAAAGTAACTTTACAGCCAATCGGCCAACCATCACGGATTTTGAAACCAGCGATAGATTTACGAGCTAAAGTAAGTACTGGTTTTTGACCAGCAATTGCTTGCATATCAGAAAGAGCGCCATCTAACAATTTCTTGTCAGCTGATGCAGCACCAACACCCATGTTGATGGTGATTTTTGTAATGCGTGGAATATCCATCACATTCTTAACGCCCAATGTTTCTTTTAATTGAGCCTTAAGTTCGTCGTTGTAACGCGTTTTAAGTCTGGCCATTGCCTAGTCAACCTATTACTTCGCTACCGCCACTGATTCACCATTTGATTTGAATACGCGAGTTTTCACGCCTTCAATCGTTTGGTAACCAACACGGTCAGCCTTTTGGGTTGTAGCATTAAAAATTGCCACGTTAGAGATATGAAGCTCAGCTTCTTGAGTTACGATGCCGCCTTCGGCGCCAGTAGCTCGGTTAGGCTTTTGATGCTTCGTTACCAAGTTAAGGCCTTCAACCTTAACACGGTCATTAGAAACAGACAAAACAGTACCTTGTTTGCCTTTTTCTTTACCTGCGATCACAATTACTTGATCGCCTTTTTTAATCTTAGCCATGAGTGCCTCTTATAGAACTTCAGGAGCCAATGAAATAATTTTCATGAACTGTTCAGTACGAAGTTCACGAGTCACTGGTCCGAAAATACGAGTTGCAATCGGCGCTTTGTTGGTGTTCAAAATAACAGCTGCGTTATCATCGAAACGAATAACTGAACCATCTGGACGACGGATGCCGAATTTTGTACGTACAACAACAGCATTCATCACGTCACCTTTTTTAACACGGCCACGTGGAATTGCTTCTTTTACAGTAACTTTAATAATGTCGCCAACAGAAGCATAACGACGATGTGAACCACCAAGTACTTTAATACATTGTACGCGGCGAGCACCACTGTTGTCTGCTACGTCGAGCATACTTTCGGTTTGAATCATTGCCCTACTCCAAAACCGAGCATCACCGGTCGCAATTTCGAAAGGCTCAAAGAGTACTCGAAATTGACCGATGATGCAACAAGAACGTTAATTACTCAGCAGCTGCTTCAACTACTTCAACTAGAGTCCAAGACTTAGTTTTAGAAATTGGGCGGCTTTCTTTGATTGTTACAACATCGCCTAATTTAGCAGTGTTGCTCTCATCATGAGCGTGTAATTTAGTTGAACGGCGGATTGATTTGCCATACAACGGGTGTTGAACGCGGCGTTCAATAAGTACAACGATAGACTTGTCCATCTTGTCACTTACAACTTTACCGGTTAACGTGCGAACTGTTTGTTCACTCATTGTCCGTTCCCCTGTTTTGCGGTTAGGAGTGTCTTAATACGAGCAATAGTTTTACGAGTAAGCGCAACTTCGTGCGATTTACCCAATTGACCAGTTGCTTTCGCCATACGAAGACGGAATTGGTTAAGCTGTTGCTCATCAAGCAAAGCTGTCAACTCTTCAACCGACTTTTCACGTAGATCTTTAGTTTTCATTACATTACCGTCCGAGTCACGATAGCGGTTTTAAACGGAAGTTTAGCAGCAGCAAGCGTGAACGCTTCGCGAGCCAATTCTTCGTTAACACCATCAATTTCGTACAAGACTTTACCTGGTTTGATTTGGCAAACCCAGTATTCCACAGAACCTTTACCTTTACCCATACGAACTTCTAATGGTTTTTCAGTAATTGGTTTGTCTGGGAAAACACGGATAAAGATTTTACCACCACGTTTAATACGACGGCTAATTGTACGACGCGCTGCCTCAATTTGACGTGCAGTCATTTGACCACGTTCAATTGATTTAAGTGCAATAGTACCAAAAGATACAGAGCTACCGCGGTGAGCTAGACCAGTATTACGGCCTTTCTGCACTTTACGGAATTTAGTACGTTTAGGTTGCAACATGGATTATTCTCCTTTTTCAGCAGAACGATCATTGCGACGACCACGACGCTCTTGACCTTCACCACGACCGCGACCGCGTTTAGCTGGACGTTCTTCAGCAGGAGCCGGGTTCATGACTTGTTTCATGCCACCCAAGATCTCGCCACGGAATACCCAAACTTTAACGCCGATCGTACCGTATGTAGTTTCAGCACGAACAGAAGAGTAGTCGATGTCAGCACGAAGTGTATGTAGAGGTACACGACCTTCACGATACCACTCAGTACGCGCAATTTCAGCACCGCCTAAACGGCCAGAAACTTCAACTTTAATACCTTTAGCACCAGCACGCATAGAGTTTTGTACCGCACGCTTCATAGCACGACGGAACATAACACGTTTTTCTAATTGAGAAGCAATTGCTTCAGCAACTAAACGAGCGTCTAAGTCTGGGCGATCGATTTCGTTGATGCTTACTTGCGCAGGAACACCCATAATAGATGTTAATTCGCGCTGTAATTTCTCAATGTCTTCGCCTTTTTTACCGATTACGATACCTGGACGAGCAGTGCTAATTGTAATTTTAGCAGCGCCTGTAGGACGTTCGATAAGAATATTGCTTACCATTGCATTCTTAAGTTTTTTTGTTAAAAACTCACGAACTTGCAAATCTTTAAGCAAGTATTCAGCATATTGTTTCGGATTCGCGTACCAGTTAGCGTTATGACGTTTCACAACACCTAGGCGGATACCGATTGGATGAACCTTCTGACCCATATCAAACCCCTACCTTAACGGTAATGTGACAAGTACGCTTAGTAATACGATCCGCACGGCCTTTAGCACGTGGCAAAATACGTTTAAGGCTAGTGCCTTCATCAACGTAGATCGTAGAAACTTTAAGGTCGTCTACATCTAAACTGTTATTATGTTCAGCGTTTGCAATCGCAGATTCCAATGCTTTTTTCACTAAAACTGCAGCTTTTTTGTTGCTGAAGTTCAAGATATTTAAAGCGTGAGCAACTGATTTGCCACGGATTAAATCTGCAACCAAACGAGTTTTTTGTGCCGAGATAGCGGCACCGCGTAATTTAGCAGTAACTTCCATCATCGCACCTTAACGTTTAGATTTCTTGTCAACACCGTGACCACGATAGGTACGAGTTGGCGCGAATTCACCGAGTTTATGACCAACCATGTGTTCAGATACGATCACTGGAACATGGTTACGACCATTGTGTACAGAAATTGTTAGACCAACAAAATCCGGGAGGATCATCGAACGACGCGACCAAGTTTTGATCGGCTTACGGTTATTAGCCGCGATAGCCGCTTCAACCTTAGCGAACAAGTGCGCATCGACGAATGGGCCTTTTTTCAGAGAACGAGGCATTGTCAGATTCCTTTACTTGTTACTTAACGCGACGGTCGCGAATGATCATCTTAGTCGTACGCTTGTTGGTACGTGTTTTGTACCCTTTAGCTTTTTGACCCCATGGACTTACAGGTTGAATACCTTTGTTACGTCCTTCACCACCACCGTGTGGATGGTCTACTGGGTTCATCGCCATACCACGAACGGTAGGACGAACGCCACGCCAGCGAGATGCACCAGCTTTACCCAATGAACGAAGGTTGCTTTCTTGGTTAGAAACCTCACCAAGAACTGCACGGCATTCAACGTGAACTTTACGCATTTCGCCTGAACGTAGACGAATGATTGCGTAAGAACCGTCACGACCCAACAATTGAGCAGAAGTACCAGCAGAACGTACTAATTGTGCGCCTTTACCGATTTTAAGCTCGATGTTGTGAAGAGTAGAACCGATTGGCATGTTGCGAAGTGGCAAGCAGTTACCTGGACGGATTGGAGCATCGTTACCAGATTGTACTTGATCACCAGCGCGAAGGCCTTTAGGTGCAATAATATAGCGACGTTCACCGTCAGCATATTTCAATAAAGCAATATGAGCTGTACGGTTAGGATCGTATTCAATACGCTCAACTACAGCTGGGATGCTGTCTTTGTTACGTTTGAAGTCAACGATACGGTAGTGCTGTTTATGACCACCACCAACGTGACGAGTCGTAATGTGACCATTGTTGTTACGGCCGCCAGTACGTTTTTTAGCTTCAACCAACGGAGAGTACGGTGCGCCTTTGTGAAGGTGATCGTGAACCACTTTCTCTACAAAGCGACGTCCTGGAGACGTTGGCTTACATTTTTGAATCGGCATAATTTTCGTCCTTATTCCGCTGCGTTTTCAGCGGTATCGCCCAAGTCAGCCATTTCAACATCTTGGCCAGCTTTCAGGGTGACGTATGCTTTTTTAACATCAGAACGACGTCCTAATGTTTTACCAAAGCGTTTAGTCTTACCTTTAGTGATAGTCGTGTTAACTTTAACAACTTCCACACCAAATAGTTGCTCAACAGCTTTTTTGATTTCAAGTTTGTTAGCGCTTAAAGCAACTTTGAAAACTTGAACACCAGCAGTTTCGCCTAAAACTTGTGCTTTTTCTGAGAATACAGGTCCTTGTAGGACTTGATAGATACGTTCGTTGTTCATCCGAGTTCTACCTCAATTTTCTTAGCAGCAGCAACAGACATAACAACTTTATCGAACGCGATCAAGCTAACAGGATCGATTGCAGTAGCATCAACCACATCAACGTGTGGAATGTTGCGAGCAGCAAGATACAAGTTCTCATCAACAGCATCTGTAACGATCAATGCACGAGTAGCATTCAAGTCGTTAAGTTTTGCAAGCAATTCTTTAGTTTTTGGAGCAGCAACAGCAAACTCTTCAACCAAAACTAGACGATCTTGACGAACAAGTTCAGCTAGGATGCATTGCATAGCACCGCGATACATTTTACGGTTTACTTTTTGAGACCAATCTTGTGGACGAGCAGCAAAAGTTTTACCACCGCCAACCCAGATAGGGCTACGAATAGAACCAGCACGCGCGCGACCAGTACCTTTTTGACGGAATGGTTTTTTACCACCACCAGATACGTCAGCACGAGATTTCTGAGCTTTCGAACCTTGACGACCACCAGCTAAGTAAGCTGTAACAACTTGGTGTACAAGAGCTTCGTTAAAGTCACGACCGAAAGCAACTTCAGATAATTCAACAGCAGAGCCGGAAACAGTATTTAAATTCACAATATTTCCCCTCAGGCCTTGATCGTAGGGCGAACGATAACGTCGCCACCAGTAGCACCAGGAACCGCACCTTTAACAACAAGAACTGAACGCTCTGTGTCGATAGATACAATTTCAAGACCCTGTGTAGTTACGCGTTCAGCACCTAAATGGCCAGCCATTTTTTTGCCTTTGAATACGCGACCAGGAGTCTGGTTTTGACCAGTAGAACCTAAAACACGGTGAGAAAGTGAGTTACCGTGAGTTGCGTCTTGCGTACGGAAGTTCCAACGCTTAACACCACCTTGGAAACCTTTACCTTTAGAAGTACCAGTTACGTCAACGATTTGACCAACTGTGAACAACTCAACAGTAAGAGTGCCACCAATTTCACGACCTTCAAGATCAGCTTCTGTAGCGCGGAATTCTTGAACTAGACGACCAGCAGCAACACCCGCTTTAGCGAAGTGACCTTTCTGAGCGTTAGTTACGCGAGATTCGCGACGTTCACCAGTAGTGATTTGAATCGCTTGATAACCATCAGTTTCAAGCGTTTTGATTTGTGTGATGCGGTTAGGATCAACCTCAATCACTGTTACAGGTACAGAAACACCAGCATCTGTAAAGATACGTGTCATACCGCACTTGCGACCGACTAAACCAATAGCCATGTGCATAAACCTCTAAAAAAGCGGCCTAATTAACTTAGAGCGTTAATTAACCGAAAGCCTTAACCCAAAGCGATCTGAACATCAACACCAGCTGCAAGATCTAACTTCATCAATGCATCAACAGTTTTATCTGTAGGTTGAACGATGTCGATCAAACGTTTGTAAGTGCGGATCTCGTATTGGTCACGCGCATCTTTGTTAACGTGTGGTGATGTTAAAACGTTAAAACGTTCGATACGTGTAGGCATCGGAATTGGACCACAAACTTGTGCGCCAGTACGTTTTGCTGTTTCTACGATTTCTTGAGCTGATTGATCAATTAAACGGTGATCAAAAGACTTAAGACGGATACGAATTCTCTGGTTAGACATACCAGTTAACTCCAAGCCAAATATATAAAGAATCACCCTTGACGCATCTCACCCCACTTTAAAGAGGCAAGTGTCAAGAGCAGTGAAATATCACTAAGGTCACGATCGATGCCGCGACTGTCACGATGTTAACTACTTTATTCGTAGCTAACCCCCTTTCATTAAAGGGTCGCTCATTATAGCTATTGTTTATTGCATAAGCAAATCTCTTTTGCTGTTTTTCTTATATTTTTCATTTTTTATGCAAGATCAATCGCTTAACTTTTAATCAGCAAGCAGTTTTTCTTAACACATACTCTATTGCTTGGTTTAGTATTTGATTTCCTTGAATAAATTTACTTTTCGCACTTTTACGCAATTCATTTACTGGTTGCACATGATTGCCTGTAAAAATTGCAACTTCTTCATCATTTTCTAAAAATAAATCGAGCACTTCAGGGGTTATTTCAGGGTGAAACTGAAAACCCAACACATTACTTCCTATTTGATACATCTGATTACGACAAACATCATTTTCTGCAAGCAACACTGCTCCGCGTGGAATTTCAAACGTTTCGCTGTGCCACTGCATGACTTTAAAGTTTTCAGGTAATTCAAAACATTCTAGAGGTACATTTGTCACTTTACGCACAGTCGTCCAACCCAATTCTTGTTGCGGATTACGACTGACCGCCCCACCCAACGCATTGGCAATAAGCTGACCACCAAGGCACAAACCAATGGCAGGTTTACCGAGTGCCAAATAGCGTCTTAACCATCGTTTTTCAATTTTTAACCATGGAAAGTTTGCCTCATCATTGACACTCATGGTTCCTCCCATAATGATCAATAAATCCACATCCTCAACATAAGGGAGTGCTTCAAGATCTAAGGCCTGATCTATAGGTAAGGCAAAAAATTCAGTTGCGCTAATTTGCGCATTTTGCTGTTTTAAAAAATCATGACAACTTCCGAACCCTTCACCAGCAATGTGCTGAAAATAATGTACTTTTAAATGCGACTTCATGCGCTCAAACCTATTGTTGTTGCTCTGATTCAGGTTTTGCAAAAATGAAGCCAACTTTTGTTATAAAGTATCTCTTTATACAAATTCATCTTAAATCTGCGTATTTAAGACACATTCCAATACGATACACTGCTATGCAGCACTATTTTCGAGTTGAGCCGTGAAAAAAAATCCACAAACAGAATTAATTCATGCACCAAGAAAAGCCCCTCAATACGTTTCAACGGTTCAACCTCCCCTGTATCGCGCATCGACCATTATTTTTGAAAATACCAATGCCCTATTTAATCGCCATTGGACCGATGACTATGACTATAGCTATGGTACGCATGGCACACCAACCACATTTACTTTAGGTGATAACATTGCGCAAATTGAAGGTGGTCTACACCACTTACTTGCACCAAGTGGTCTGTCTGCAATTAACCTTGTCAATGCATGCTTTTTAAATCACGGTGATGAAGTTTGGGTGGCAGACAATATCTATGGCCCAAACATGGAACATTTGCGCAATCTAGAAAAACGCTACGGTGTCATGGTTACAGTTTACAACCCTATAGATGTTGATAGCTTCGCTCCAAGCAATAAGACAAAACTCATTTGGTTAGAAGCCGCAGGTTCGGTCACGCTTGAATTTCCAAATCTAGTTGGCTTGGTTAAAAAAGCGCAAGCGCACAATGTGTTGACTGCTTTAGATAATACTTGGGGTGCAGGTATTGCCTTTAATGCATTTGATTTTAGTACAGAGCACTTAAGTGTTGATATTACTGTGCATGCACTAACTAAATACCCAAGTGGTGGTGGCGATATTCTTATGGGCTCTGTTGTCACGCGAGATAAAAAGCTACATCATCAATTATTCCGTGCCCATGCCATTCAAGGGATTAGTATTTCTGGCGACGATGCCGCTCAAGTACAACGCAGCCTTTCATCGATGCGTCTCCGCTATGAGCATCAATCACGTAGTGCACTACAGCTACTTGATTGGCTGAAACAACAAAAGCAATTTGTACAAGTCTTACATCCTGCTGACGAACAATCCTCGGGTCACAACTATTGGAAAGAAATCTGCACAGAGCAACATAGTGCAGGTTTAGTCAGTGTGGTGTTTGATCCTAAATACACACTTGAAGATATTCGTACTTTCTGTGATGCATTAACACTCTTTAAACTTGGCTTTAGTTGGGGTGGCCCAGTCAGTTTAGTCATGTTATATAACTTAAAAGAGATGCGTGTGCTTGAACATTCACATATCAAAACAGGATTATTGGTCCGCTTCTGTATAGGACTAGAACATCCTGCAGATTTAATCCAAGATATAGAAAACGCACTACAACACTTAAATAAACAGCAATTCGAATAATTACAGGACAATCTATGGGTACACCAATTGTTATTGCGAAGAAAACGCAAGACACCACACAAGATGTGGTCTTACATTCACAATTTGCCAATCGTCACGGCTTAATTGCCGGTGCAACAGGGACAGGTAAAACTGTCACCCTCAAAGTGTTGGCAGAAAATTTTTCTAGAATTGGCGTACCTGTATTTTTAGCTGATGCCAAAGGCGATGTTTCCAGCCTAGCAAAAGCAGGTGAAAGTAACCCTAAATTTGATGCACGCATTCAAAGCTTGCATATTAATTCAATTCCATTTGCAGCTTCGCCAGTGGTGTTTTGGGATTTATTCGGAGAACAAGGTCATCCCATTCGTACCACAATATCTGAAATTGGCCCACTGCTATTGGCGCGTATTTTAAATTTAAATGACACACAAGAAGGTGTGCTGTCAGCCGTCTTCCGCATTGCGGATGATCAAGGCATGTTATTACTGGATTTTAAAGACCTCAAAGCCATGATCAGCTATGTATCTGAACATGCAGCTGAGTTTAAAAATGATTACGGTAATCTTTCACCTGCAAGTTTAGGGGCAATTCAACGTAATTTGCTTGCCCTAGCAGATCAAGGCGGTGACAAGTTCTTTGGTGAACCCGCGCTCGACATCATGGACTTTATCCAAACGGATGCTCAGGGCCGCGGCAATATTAATTTATTAGCTGCTGACAAATTAATGAACACACCAAAACTCTATGCGACTTTCTTACTTTGGATGCTGTCAGAGTTGTTTGAACAATTACCTGAAGTCGGTGATATGGACAAACCTAAACTGGTGTTCTTCTTTGATGAAGCACATTTATTGTTTGATAACGCCAGCCCAGCATTGCAAGAAAAAATTGAGCAAGTGGTGCGTCTAATACGCTCTAAAGGCGTGGGTATTTATTTTGTCACGCAAAACCCGCTCGATTTGCCAGAAAGTGTTCTTGGTCAACTAGGTAACCGTGTACAACATGCCTTACGTGCTTTCACCCCTAAAGATCAAAAAGCTGTCAAAACTGCCGCAGATACTTTCCGTGCCAATCCTGAGTTTAAAGTCGATCAGGTGATTACGGAACTGGCTGTCGGTGAAGCGCTGATTAGCTGTCTAGATGAGCAAGGTACTCCACAAATTGTAGAACGTGCTTGGGTGATGCCACCCTACTCCTCATTTAGTCCAATCAGTGTCGATGAGCGTAAAACACTGATGGCAAGCAGCATTGTCTCGGGTGTATACGACACAGAAGCAGACCGTGAAAGTGCCTTTGAAAAATTACAGAACAAAGTACAACAACGCCAACAACAAGCAGCACAAGCCGAAGTCGATAAAGCGCAAGCAAAAGAACAAGAAGCTCTAGCCAAACAACAAGCCAAAGAAGCTGAGGCACTCGCTAAACAGCAAGCACGAGAACAAGAACGTATTGCGCGCGAGCAACAAAAAGAAGCTGAGCGCTCTGCAAAGCAACGTGAAAAATTGATTCAGGACACCGTAGGCACATTTGCCAAAAGTGCAGCTCGCAGCCTCGGTGGCTCAACGGGTCAGAAAATTGTTCGTGGACTACTTGGCTCCCTGTTTGGCAGAAAATAAGACTTCGATAATTAACTCATTCGATTAAAGCAAACAGAATTATGGGATATTTTAATATCCCATAATTTTTTTATGGTTTTATTTAAAACATGTATTGTAAATACATTTTATAAGATGTATTTTAAATACATCTTATAAATGATAGCCAAGAGAGATCAAACATGACTCCGCAGCAAATTGACCTTGTAAAAGCAACTGTTCCTGTCCTTCGTGAAAATGGTGTCGCACTTACAGGTTATTTTTATAACCGCATGTTAGGCAACAATCCTAATTTAAAAGAAACCTTTAATATGGGGCATCAACGCAGTGGTGCTCAAGCCCAAGCTTTGGCGGGTGCTGTGTTGGCCTATGCAGAAAACATTGAAGATCCTTCTGTATTGCTTCCTGTGGTTGAGCTGATTGCCCACAAACATGTCAGCTTGAATATTCAAGCACCTGACTACAACATTGTTGGTGAAAACCTCCTCCATTCGATTAGTGAAGTTTTAAGTATTTCAATGGAAGATCCATTGATTGATGCTTGGGCTACAGCGTATGGTCAATTGGCTGATTTATTCATTAGCACTGAAAAAGCGATTTATGAGCAACATCAACAAACCAAAGGGAGCTGGTTAGGCTGGCGCAACTTTAAAATTGCGAAAAAAGTGGTTGAAAGCGATGAAATCACTTCTTTCTATCTTGCCCCTGTGGACGGTGGTGATTTACCAAAATATGAAGCAGGTCAGTACATTTCAGTACGTGTATTTGTTGAGGAACTTGGTCTAAAACAACCTCGCCAATATACCATTTCAACTAGCCCTCAAGCTGACTATTTACGTATCTCGGTCAAACGCGAAGATGAAAAAGGTGATTTGGCAGGAGGCTGGGTGTCAAATACCCTGCATGGTTTAGCCGAAGGTGCTGAAATTGAAGTATCTGCACCAACAGGTAACTTCTACCTGATTGACCCAAACAAACGCAATGTATTCATTAGTGGTGGTGTAGGCCTCACGCCAATGGTGGCGATGCTAAATCAGTTGGTGACTTTAGATATGCCAGAACCTGTGACTTTTGTACACGCCTGCCGCAGCAAACAAGTGCATGCCATGAAACAGCACATTCATGACTTAAAGGCCAAATACCCACGCTTAAGTACCTTTACTGCGTACGAGTTCCCACATCAAAGCGATGTTTTGGGTCAAGATTATGATGCGAAGGGTCGCCTTGATTTGAGTACCATTGATAGCGCGATTCTACCAGTACAAGCAGACTACTACTTATGCGGCCCAATGCCATTTATGGCTGAACAACAAAAAGCCCTAATTGCCCGTGGTGTTCCTGCCGAAAATATTCACAGTGAAGCTTTTGGCACAGGTGGTGTTCATCACTAACCCATGTCATCGGCATAAAATAGAGAGGGTTAGTCAGGTTATGCTAGACTAGCCCTTTGTTTTTTTGCTTATCAACGATCAGTACCCTCATGCAGCTCAATAAATTTACCGATTACGCTTTGCGGATTCTGCTGTATATTGCCCGCCCACGCGAGCAACCGTACAACATTGCAGAAATAGCAGAAGATTTACAGGTCTCGCGTAATCACTTAGTGAAAATCGTTCATTTTATGGCGAAACACGAGTGGCTGATTACCACACGCGGGAAAGGTGGCGGCCTGCGACTCAACCCGCAAGTCCTAGACATGCGACTCGGACAAATTGTACGTATATTGCAGGGTGATCAACAAATTGTTGAGTGTAACGAACCCCCATGCGTATTACGTAATCAGTGTGGCTTAAAAGGTATTCTTGATCAGGCTTTGGAGCAATTTTATCAACGCTTAGATCAGCACACACTTGCCGATGTGATCCAACCCACAGGTCAATCTAAATTTACCACTCATTCCCCTATCCAAATGATTAATCTGTAATTCTAGATTATCCACGACAAAATTCGCTTGCCTGCCCGACTTCCTTTATAATACGTGCTTGTAAATTAGTTATTGAAGTTGGGTTATGCATCAGCACAGAGGAAAATCACGAAACAGTAAAACGGCCAATGCGCCAAAGCAAAAGATTACTTATGAAAAGAAAGTAGATTCTGCTGTTACTGAATATGCTGTTCGCTCACTCAACTGGTTACGCAAAGCCGAATTCCTCATGAGTGCGCCAAAACTAAATCTTTGTGTGGAAGATACAGGTTATGAAATTGCCTTTGCTGGCCGCTCAAACGCAGGCAAATCAAGTGCAATTAATGCACTAACTAATCAAAAACAGTTGGCTCGTGCATCTAAAAAACCAGGTCGCACGCAAATGATTAACTTCTTCAGCTTAGGTAATCCTGACCAGCGTTTGGTCGATTTACCCGGTTATGGCTATGCTGCTGTACCTGAAGCAATGAAAATCGTTTGGCAAAAAGAACTCGAAAACTATTTAATTCACCGTCAAAGCTTGCAAGGTCTTGTGCTTTTGATGGATATTCGCCATCCGCTGCAACACTTTGACGTGATGATGTTGGAATGGGCTTATTCACGTAAATTATTCGTGCATGTGCTATTAACCAAGTCCGACAAACTGAATCGTGGCCCTGCATCGAAAGCACTACAAGAAGTTAAAGCTGAATTGAAAAAAATGAAGCTGAGCTTCTCTATTCAGTTGTTCTCATCGTTAAATAAAGAAGGCCTACAAGAATTAGCCAGTGTCATGGCTGGTCGTCTTAACTTTACACTTGAGCAGTCTACTGAATTTGATCTCGACAGCATTCCTGAAGCTTCTGAAGATGATATTGAAGACGGCTTAGATGACAGTGTAGATCATGATGATTTAGCAGACATTAATGAGGTAGAAGTTGATGCTGCCACGCAAGATCATTCAACAGAACAACAGCCCAAAGCTGACTAAATAAACCATCAAACTCACTGATTGGATTGATTGTCTGACAAAATCCATCATATGATGATAATGAAATGTCCTGTATTGCTAATCACAATGCAGGATTTTTTTTGGATACTGAACTTATTGGATGTGTACGACATCACATAAAAATAAGGACAGCCCATGAAATTACTCTCCCGCCTTAGAAATTCAAAAATAGGCTCATCAATTGAATATAAAATTAAGCCACGTAAAGTGAAGTTTGAATGGCAGGACACGCAAGTCGATTGGGTTCCCAATCAACCTTTCGTTAGCTACTTCATTAATGAAATTAATATGATCTTACCTGCGGGCGAGTTTTGGTTCTGCCGTCTTTACAACAAAGTTCTTCCACAAATTACCGATCAAAAGTTAAAAGATGACGTTCAAGCCTTCATTCGCCAAGAAGCCATGCATGCTCAAGCGCATAACTCGGCAAATAAAGAATATTTATCCCAGCGCAATATCAGCATTCAACGCAACTTAGATGTGATGGATTTTCTCTTTGGAAAATTACTGGCCGATCAGCCTTTAGGTTTCAATGTGCCAAAAGCGCTTGATCATCAATGGGATCTTTTCCGCCTCGGCATTGTGGCAACCGTTGAACATATGACTTGTGTCTTGGGTAAATACGCCCTTTACAATAAAGAATGGGAACGTTTGGGCGCAGATGCCAACATGCTCGATTTAGTGAAATGGCATGGTGCCGAAGAAATTGAACATCGTACAGTTGCATTCGATTTATATCGTCATCTCGGCGGTGGTTATATTTCACGTTATTATCAAAGTGTGATTGTGATTGCAGCAGTACTTGGTCTATGGGTCGATGGCGCAGCACATATCATGAAACAAGACCCACGCTATGCGTCTATTCAACCTGCTGCATATAAACCTTGGATTTGGCGTGAATGGGCGCGTATTGCACAAAAAGACAATCGCCTACTCCCACATCCATTTTGGTTGGTTTCACAACAATTGGGCTATTTAATGCCTTGGTATGATCCGGTACATGAGGCTAAAACTGAAGATGCAATTGCCTATCTAGATCAATCGCCTGCGGCAAAACGCGCAACGCTTAAAGTGGCCTAGACTTAAACTAAAAATTTCCACCGATCAAAGCAGGAGTTCACTCCTGCTTTTTTTTAAGTGAGTTAATACGACCAAACTTGATACATTTTTTTGTTTGTCTATCTACGAAAAGGTTTAAGCTTATACTCTACAGCACGACTCATAACAATAAAAAGGAACGTTGAATGCAGCCACATATCACCATGATTACCTTGGCCGTTCAGGATCTTCAAGCATCTTTTGAGTTTTATCACCAAGGCTTGGGTTTAAATAGCGCAGGGATTTTGACATACTCCCACCACTTTCGACTAGCTCAAGTGGAGGATTCTAAAAGCAAAAGCTCTTAGGCGACTTCCTCACGGATTTCACTTGCTTTCTGCTTCACAAGGCGACCTTTACCGCATCCACCCT